>DATHNF010000025.1:0-13636 GCA_035486285.1 Verrucomicrobiia bacterium
GAGAGTGAGTTTAACAACGACTGCATGGCGTCACGTTTAAGATCCTGGTAGGTGGCAATCGGATAAGCATATGGCTCTTTCAAGTTCAGTTCGCCCCCCAGGGTACCGTTAACTTTACCGATAGTGCTGAAGATATTGTGATCGGCTACCTCTTCTAGGCGGGCGGCAGGATAGGCGCTGACGATAGCCTGCCGGACAACTTCCAGTAAGGCAATCGGTACCGCCGCGTAGAAGTAAACGAAGCCCTGGCTGCCAACAATTTCGAAAGTGAAATGCCGCTGCCCATAGAAATTACTCTTGAAACCCTTCTGCAACGTACTAGCAATAATGTTGTAAATAATAGTCGCTTTGCTGACAGTTTCATCTGTTACATCACGCGTATCACGGGCACCAACATCGGTATCGTCACTTGGCGGTGGCAAATGAATGAGCAAGGGTACGATCTTCAGTCCGCGCTCGTAGTTCTTCTGCTCACGAAAGACCCGACGTGTTTGCAAAAAAACAATGGGCACAGCAATCAAGACAATCACAAGAATGATTACCAGAGCGATGAGAATCGTTGTCATTCCGGCCTACTTACTAAGCTTTATCGTCTTGCCGTAGCGCTGTTTTATATAATCAGCCTTGAACATTGTTAATTCTTCGCTCTGCTGGTGTGGGTCATCCTTGGTGCGCTCGACAATCTGTTTCGCCTTGGTAACCCATTCTTTTTCAATCAAATCAGGATCATCCAGAGCGGCAGGAACGCTCGACTGTGCTGCCGATGCGCTATCATCTTGCACTGTTTGGGCCAGAGGTATGGCTGGCGGCAGTGGTAGCGGAATAGCCGGCACGGCCACAGGGGCAGTCTGGGCTTTGGTAGGCGCCCGCTCAGGTTTAGCAGGCAGCTGCTCCACTGATGGCGGCCCCGCTTCAAGCCCGGACGAAGGGGTTGCTAGCTGTTCGGCAGCTATCGGTGGCGGCAAGCTTAGGCCGGCGGTTTCATTTGATGAGGGTGAAGCATCCATGCTTATAGTATACAACCCGGGCAGGCTTGCTGGCTAGGGGTGCTTTATGGAGCAAAGCAATTTGCGAATGGCTCATGGCTCATGGCTTTTGGCATTGCCAAAAGCTTTCTCCGCATACGAGCTATACAGATACGCGATCAAAGCTAGCGGTAATAGAACTAGCACGTCACGCGCGCTGAGTTCGCCCACTGACTGCAAGGCCAGCAAGCCAGACACCAGCCCGGCCAAAACACCGGCCAGCCGGCGCCGGTGCCGTTTAAACGGCAGGCCATACCAGCTACCTACTCCCAACACGGCATATGCCAGCACATACAATGTAAGGGCAAGTAGTACGAAGCCAATAATCCAGGCGAACGACGGCAATCGCTCCGGATCAGTCAGCGTGAAGAACAAGCCGTCGGCAACTAAAAGCACGCTTACAAACCAAAACCGGCGGGCTGTAAATAGTTTCTTCATAATAAAGCCTTCACACAAACCCCCAGCCCGACCGTACAGTCACTGCTCCCCTGATTACACGATTATGTATGCAGCTATACACGTTTCCAACTTTCAAACTTTCTGGCTACCATAGGTTATAAATGGTGCCGGGGTGACAAATCCGCTCATATAAATAGACTATTGGAGCGCTTGCCACCCACAGCTGACTGACCGCTCTATCGGCCTTGAGGGCCAAACAGAGCGTCGTACGGATCTCTCCGTGATGCAAATCGCCGGGCAGCTATCGAGAAGAGCCTGCGGCGTGATGGCTGGAAGCCGTCTTGCGATGTAAGTCCGCCCCCGCGAGGGCTTCGTTGTAACTCTAAATTGTACGAACGTTTTTGTTTTGGTGACTTACAAGTTCTAGACTAGCATGCTCCGCCCCAAATGTCAATCCTCTTATGCTTCCAACAAACTGTTTGTAATGCCAAGGTCAACATAAACTCTGCGATTTAATATTTTAAAGACCAGCTCCAAGCCTTATTTAATAGGTTCAGTGGTGCCAAGGAGAAAAGTTATGCACAGCTTTCCGCGCAATTAAGCATAATTGTTATTGACGACTTTTTATCTATTCTATAAGATACGTATAGCGCTTGAACAAATTAAGTGCTCAAAAACAAAAACGCCAAATAGGGACGACGATTTCTCGCAAGTCGTTGTCCCACTAGAACAGATAACCAAAACCTTCAAAAGCAAATCCAAACAAACAACTTAAATTATTCTTAAAACACCTTGTCTCTCCCAAGACAAGGTGTTTTACTTTTGCTAAAGAAACACTTTCTAAAACTTGTCATTCTGAATTCATTTCAGGATCCATACGGATAGTTAAAGACTCCGGCCTAACTCTGTTCGTACTGGTACTGAAACAAGTTCAGGATGACAGTGCCTAGGCTATGCCTAAACTTCACGTACAACTTTCGGAACATGATATCAGGGGTGGGTAAAAGAAGAGAGCCCTATGAGCGCCACCGTCCAAAGCATTATTGCCAGCGGCACATCAGGTACCATCGTTGACATTGAGTGCAGCCTATCTAACAACTTGCCAAATATCATTATTGTCGGCTTTGCTAATAAGGCTGTCGATGAGGCGAAGGAGCGTATCAGGGGTGCATTCGCAGATAGCCGTATAATGCTACCTCGCAAACGCATCACTGTTAATTTGGCCCCGGCCGACATTCCCAAGGCCGATAGCGGCTTTGACCTGGCCATTGCCGTCAGTATCTTACTGGCCAGCGAACAGATACCTGACACCGTCACCAAGAGACAAGCTTTCATCGGCGAACTGGGCCTTGGCGGCAACACCCGCGCGGTTCGGGGCATTATCGGCAAACTGTTGGCCGGCCGAGCCCAAGGCATCACGACTTTTTATATACCAGCCGCCAATCTCAAACAGGCCCAACTAATACCAAACATCACGCTAGTACCAATTAATACCTTGCAGCAGCTCTATAACCACTGTCATCAAACGGCCCGGCTCACCCCTGTAAAAACTGGTGCTGGCAAGCACGAGGCAGAGCGTAGCTCAGGTCCGGCTTCAGAGACGCCGCTCAGTGAAGTCGTGGGCCAGGCCCAAGCCAAACGGGCCCTGGAGATAGCGGCAGCTGGCGGCCATAATGTCTTCTTTAGCGGACCGCCCGGTACTGGCAAGAGCATGCTGGCCAAAGCCCTACCGAGCATCCTGCCCCCTCTGAACCGCGAGGAAGTGCTGGAGGTCACCCATTTGCATAGCTTAGCTAGCCATAATTATGAGCAGATTATCAACGAGCGGCCATTTCGGGCACCGCACCATAGCGCCAGCCACGTGGCAGTTACTGGTGGTGGGCTCAATTTACGGCCTGGCGAGATCAGCTTAGCCCATCGCGGCGTATTGTTCTTCGACGAACTGCCGGAGTTTGGCCGGATGACATTAGAAGCTTTGCGCCAACCGCTGGAAGACCGGATTATTAGTGTGGCCCGGGCTAAAGACACTGCCGAGTACCCCGCCAATTTCATCCTGGTAGCCACGGCCAACCCCTGCCCGTGCGGCTATTACGGCACTGCCGGCACCTGCCGCTGCATGCCGCACCAGATCATCCGTTACCGCCAGCGCTTATCCGGCCCCATCCTGGATCGTATCGACCTCTATAGCAACGTGCATGAAGTCCAGCATGACAAGCTACTAGCCAAAGCCACTGAGCCGCAAGCCGACGAAATTGTACGGAAACGAATCGCGGATGCCCGGCAGCTGCAAACTAAACGCTTTGGTAGCCCGGGCAAGCTCAACGCCGACATGACCAACGCCGACATCAAACACCACGGCCGACTGGAGACCGAAGCCACCGCGCTGCTCAATACTGCCGCCCAGCGCCTCAACATCTCGGCTCGTGCCTATATGCGGACCGTCAAAGTCGCCCGCACCATAGCCGACCTGGAAACGTCGGCCGGCATTACTGCAGCCCACATCAGCGAAGCCCTCGCCTACCGTAGCCAACCATACCAACAAACCTAGGTTATACATCTTAAATAAGGCCTATTGACGATCTATAGGAGCCTGCTCAACAGGCGCATACGTAGCTAGAAATTCTTCATGGCCAATTATATAGCGGTCAGGCCCTATAACATTGAGCTGCTCAGGATCATAGACAGTAGCAATCATACAAGCCGCATTGCCAAACTGTTCTTCACCCCATGGAGCCATGATCTTAATGTCACCACCGGTTGGATTTTGGAAGGCACGGGCCATTCCTTTTGCACGAAATATTCCCTCTTCTTCAGTAGCTTCATAGCGCTTGCCGAAATTATCAGATTTCAAAACGTATTCTTCACCGCCAGGATTGGTGACAATAAGATCACCCTCTTCAGCTGTATTAACTGTTTCCTTAAGACCCCCCCCCCAGGATGGTTTTGACCTGTTCACCAGGAATAGCTGCTCGAGCTTTTACTGTAGCTGTTTTAGCATACACAGGGGCTTGCGCCAGAGCATCGGTATACGCCTGGCTTGATAAGTCGAGTTCTTGTACCTGTTTTTGGGGGAAAGTTTCGGTCATGGTTTTTGTTTTTTATTTACTAATTTATGTCTATATAATAACAATAATATGCTTATTTGTCAAATATCCCGTATCGACAGTCGGTTTTTCACACTAGATATATTCGAACAGTTTTAACTATTTATTTGTTATTAAAAGCAAGAGCCTAGATAATAGGTTTGACCTCTGGGGTTTCATCTGTTAAAATGCTTATTACTTTGAAAGCAACTTTTAAGGAGACGAACTTATAGCCAAATACACTCGCCTGAATGATCAAATTCGGGCACCCCGGTTGCGCGTCATCGATGATGATGGCAAGCAGCTTGGCCTCTTGACCAAACAAGAAGCCTTAGCCATCGCGCGGGAGCGGGAGCTTGATTTGGTAGAAATATCGCCCGACGCTGACCCGCCAGTTTGCAAGATCGTCGACTGGGGCAAATACAACTACCAGCGAACCAAGCAATTGCAGAAGAACCGCAAGACCGCCAAATCACTCGACATGAAGCAGATACGGTTTGGCTTGCGAATCGGCGCCCACGACCTGGAAATCAAGCTCGGCAAAGTCGCGAAATTCCTAGAGGCTGGCCACAAGGTCAAAATCACGCTGGTCTACCGCGGCCGCGAGCAAGCCCACAAGGAAATCGGTTTCCAAATAGCTCAGCGGGTAATCGAGAGCTTCGGTGATACAATAGTAGTCGACCAACAGCCACAGCTAGCCGGCAGACAACTAAACTTTGTCGTCAGGAACAGTGGCAAGAAACCAGTCGTACTAGCAGCTGCACCTATAGACAACACAACTACAGATAGCAAAGAAGGAGATAATTAATGCCCAAGCTTAAAACTCATAGCGGTACCAAAGACCGCGTCCGCCTCAGCAAGAACGGCAAAGTCCGGGTTGGCAGCGCCAACCTCAACCACTTTCTGGGCAAGAAGAGCGGTAGCCGCAAGCGTTCGCTCCGCGGCCTCACTACTCGAAGCGGCAAAATGGCCAAGAATATCAAGAAGAATTTAGGAGCTTAGAAGATGCGCGTAAAACGAGGCGTCACCAGTCACGCCAAACACAAGAAGATCCGTAAAGCCACGAAAGGTTTCAGCCATCCCAACCGCGTCAGTATCAAACGCGGCCGCCAAGCTCTGACCAAATCTCTACAGTACGCCACCCGTGACCGCAAGAACCGCAAGCGAACCTTCCGAGAGCTGTGGAACACTCGTATCAACGCTGCTGCACGCCTGAACGGCACCACGTACAGCAAGCTAATCGCTGGCCTCAAAGCCGCCAACATCACTCTAGACCGCAAAATACTTGCCGAACTAGCTGTTAACGAGCCAGCCGCCTTCACCGCTGTCGTCAAAGCCGCTAAGAAATAGGCAGTTAACTAGTCTTTTTCGATATAAAAGGCTGCAGATCTTGCAGTCTAAGTTCAGATAAATCTTGTAAGGTATTAGGCAAGCGCTGCGTTATCACTGTCGCAGGCACATCGGGTGCGGCGCTTTGCCTACTATGAGTAGGAGCCAAGCTGGACTGATCAGCTAGCTTTATAGCTAATACAGAGAGCACTGCCACCCCGCCCAACATTATTGCCATAGAAGTATTCTGGTAGTCTGAATCAGCTTCGTGTCTATTAAGGGTAGATCGACGTGCCATAATAATTTTATAATAACAATTATATATAATTTTGTCAATAGGGGCCAGATTATCTGTAAGCCGGGTTTTGTCGAGGCTGGTCATCTATCTAGGCCAGCGATTGCTCATTGGCTCAAGCGGTTCTTATGATGAATCCTTAGCGGGAAACTTCAGGCTTTAGGCCTCAAGAATCCATCTCCTTGCAGTAGGCAGGGTTTACCATTTCTATACGTCACCGCATAGAATTGCGGGCTCTTACCCCGCTCGTTTCACCTTTTCCCCGGATAAATCCGAGGTAGTTTCGTTTCTGTGGCACTTTCCCTAGGGTCGCCCCCGGTCGCCGTTAGCGACTGCCCTTCCCTGTACTGCCCGGACTTTCCTCGTGGGCATCTTTGGATACGCTATGGTCGGTGGCTGCAGCCTGTTTTTATTAAACAAAACGAGCTATCACCTCCCCGCGTGGCCAAAGATGCCCACGCGATCAGCCGATAATCTGGCCTATTTCATTATACCACCCCTGTTAATAATTGTCACTGCAAACAACCCTCATCCTGAACTTGTTTCAGGACCTATACGAATGTACACAACCCTTGCTTTTATATATGGGATCCCAAAGCAAGTTCAGGATGACGAGACTTTAAGCTTTACTCGGGGTGATGCCCAGCTGTTCGTCGAGAGCGCGGTTGACGGCAGCGTCGGCCAGTTTATTGAGTTCGCGTGGTACGTGGCTGAAGCTAATGTGTTTGAACTGCTTAGACAGCTGCTTGATGGCGTCATGGATTGGCCACAAATCACGGTTACGTATCTTGAAAACGCCCTTCATCTGGTTCACTACCAGCAAGCTGTCCATGTAGACCTCGACTTCCTTGACGCCCATCTTCAGACACTCTTCAAGGGCCAGCTTGAGTGAGGTATATTCAGCCTGGTTGTTGGTGGTAATACCGAGATAAACACCTTTGTCGACTAGCACATTATCTTCCATATCGAGGATTACGAAGCCGCTGGCACTTGGCCCGGGATTGCCGCGTGAGCCGCCGTCGCCGAAGACCTTTACCTTATCGGGGTACGGTTCGACGTCCAGTTTGGGCGTTGCGTTTTGTTCCAACAAGGCGTCAATCGCCTCGGCCAGCTGGTGATCCTTATCAGTAATCTTCTTGCCGCCTTCATGCGTAATCAGCCAAATCTGCACCACGCTCCACTCGTTTTCCCAGCGCGGATGGTGCTGAAATTCTTCAGCCAACTCTGCTACTTCAGTCATAAATTTCCAGGCAGCCTTGAAGTTTTCGAAGTTGAACTGTTTGTACAGTCCGTGTTTAGTTTCTGTCCACATGCCCTCTATCTTAACATGCCCTGACATCCTGGATTATTTACGTTTCAGGGTGTGGAGAATATCGGTGATGCCCTTCAGCTCAGCCATTTGCTCGTCTTGTAGCGTCGCTAAATACGTTAGGGTTTCATGATCAACTTCGGCTTTAGCGTCGTTCTGGGCTTGGGTCTTGTTCTGGCTCCGTTGCAGCGCCGGCAAAGCCCACCACTGGATCCAACTGCCGGATATAACGCCAAGGGTAATCTTCACCGAGTCAGGCGCCGGTATGACGATTAGGGGCACTATCAGAGCTATGTCAAAAAGCACCACCGAAGCTAAAACGTGGTTAGTGATCCACTCCAAGAGCAGGTTATTGGCATATAAGATCTTGCTTTCCTGCTGCTTCTTAACTTGTGCTTTCTCCTTGAGAATGTCTTCCGGGTGCTTCACATGGGCATGTGGTTTCATACCAGTAATATACCACGTCCGTCAATTGTCATCTGGTCGGGCGAAGGCGAATTGCCCCGAACCTGACTTTACTAGCTTACTACACTATCTTAAAAAGGGTTGGGACACTGAGGTTTTTGAAAAAAGCACTAAGCCAGTTCTAGCGGGAATTAGTACAAACAACCTGAACAATGCCCGTTCGGGTAGCGTTTACAATTACTAGACCAAACACCTGTAAAAGCCGTAATCAAATGCTCAATAAACAATGTAGTTTATATTAAGCAACGCTTGTTTGAACTAATAGCTAAACGCTAGGTCGTTCCACGCCAAGGCTTTGCCAGTAACTATCTGGAACCTCTGAAAGTGCTGCAATAGAAATCTTGTCGGTCTTACCGCCATTAGCTAAATCGCTGCCCCAGGAGCTTTTAACAACTCTGCCTGAGTGACTTATGGCGTAGACATACTCGCCAGCTTGGACAAGAGCCTTTACTGTATGTGAGTCCACTTTGATGTAGCCATCTTCAACACCTTGCCAGTCGCCAGCTTTGGTAACAAAACCTTCTAGGCTTACTTCTGTTGGAGTAGTTACTTCGTCAGTGTAAGTCACGGTTTCTTCTTCACCTTCTTTTTTTGTCTCTGTGACAGCAAGAAAGTGTACTTTTACGGTTGGATTATCTTCGGGCTTAATAACGTGCTTCATCATCTCACCGAATCGGAAGCCACCACTCCAATCCATGCGTTCTAAACTTCCTTCACTAAGGTAAAGAGGCTCAGCAGGGTGTGGTGCAAGGAAGTCAGCCCAACGAGTCGCCGCTTCTTCTTCGTAAGTTTTGTCTAGATTACCTCCTGTAGCATAGGCAACGTCAGAGCGGCTGTCTATTGAAGAACCAATAGCAACCGCCCCAATGCCATCATTGGAGTCTACTCGGTGAAGAACACCTCGCCTGAACCCATCAAGAAAAATGTATTGACCGTCTGTGCCGTGACGATCATGCTCATCTAGGTTACCGTCAATTAAAACGGTATTAGCATTACCAACGCTTACTGGGAACTCAGGGTCATTAACAACTCCATGTGCGTCTTCTCTATTATTAACAGTTCCCACGACTTGCCCACCGTTAGTTTCAACAAACTCTGTCAGTCGCTCTAATTTACGAGCGTCATCTTCAATAATAAAAACTCTAGCCTCAGTAGGTTTCATCTAAAAGCGTCTCCTTTTGCGCATATTCTACCACATAATCAACTAACACGCTACCTTATCATTAGCTATTCTTAGCGATTACTATCACCCACAATAGTATGTATGAACAAAAATCCAACTGGCAGACCAACCGTTATGACCAAGACCACTGTCTCAAAACTGGAACAGGCTCTCAAAGACGGCTTTAGCGTTGAAATGGCTTGCCATGTATCTGGTATTAGTCGTAGCACCTATTACGCCCACTTGCAGACGGATACTGAGTTTATGAACAAAATGACACTAGCTCAATCGTGGGCTACGGAACGTGCAAAGCAGGTTGTTATCCAAGCTATTGATAAAGGCAACCTAAAAGCTGCTCAGTGGTGGCTAGAACGTAAATCTAGAACTGAGTTCAGCCTTAACCCACCACCATTTGCTCAGGGTAATGATGATAGCGACTTCGTAAACCAGTATTTTGACGGCAATCAAGAAAAGTTCTTGGACTTTATGTCGCAGACTATTGAAGCCATGCGAGAGCCTAATAAATCGTAGTAAATAATATACCAAAAATATTTGCAAAGCACCATAGTAAGTATTACCATGAGCTTAATATTTGGTGAGAGCTGGACACAGCTACTAAAACAAATACGTTCGTTAGGTTAGTTGGGAGATAGAATAATAGGTCTAGTTAGTACGTTAACAGCAGCAGTTCTATTATCGTCCACGCAGATTGCAACATAAGAAACCTGCTCTTAATGTGTGCAGCAATCAACCGAAACACCAGTTACAAAAACGTTACCCTCTAATGAAGAAGCAGAGGTTGGTTTAGTGTTGTCTGAGCTTATGAAGGTTCTGGAAGCAGTTGACGCAAACGACCCTAAAGCAAAGCTTAATGAAACTAGCATATCTGATAATAACGGGGGTCGTATCCTGCTGTAAGGTGTAAACTGTTGATATGGACGAAGACCAAGAAGCACAGCTAGACGTTACTACACTAAAATATGGTCTTTATCTCCGTAAAAGTACAGACGATAAGGAGCGGCAGCAACGGTCAATACCCGACCAGCAAATTGAATGTGAGGAACTTGCAGCTAAAATGGGCTTGCACTTAGTTGAGCCATACTACGAAGACCACGGTTCAGCAAAAATACCTAATAATCCTAAACGAGGACGATTTTACGACTTACTTAATGACCTGAGAGCTGGGAAGCTAGACGGGATAATGGCATGGCACCCCGATAGACTTGCCCGAAACATGGTAGACGGTGGTGAGCTTTTCAACCTTATAGACCAGAAAAACCTTAAAGACCTAAAGTTCGTAACACACTATTACACCAATAACGCCAGTGGGAAGATGTTGTTGGGTATATCTTTTACTCTAGCTACCTACTACTCCGCTAACCTATCGGATAATGTGAAGCGTGGGCATAGGCATGGCTTCAAGGAAGGTAGGTCTTCAGGTACACCCAAACATGGATATATACGAACTGAGCAAGGAACCTATGAGCCAGACGGCAAGAACTTTGAACTTGTTGTTGAAGCATGGCAGATGAGAAAACGAGGTATCGGTTTACGAGATATAGCTAAATACATGAACGACAACGGCTATGCCCGCATCATTAAAGATAAAAAGTCTAAACGTTTCGGTGAAAAGATTTACATGAGCTACCAGATTTTAAGCGAAGTGTTCAAAGACCCGTTTTACTTTGGATTACTAATTCAAACTAAAAAGTCTATTAACCTAAAAGAAGCCTACGAGTTCCAAGAAGCGGTAAGCGAAGACGATTACAACGAGGTACAACGGCTTGGTAGGGCTACTATTTCACCACTGGTTCGTAATAGACGCATGACCTTCTATCCGCTTCGGGGAATGGTTAAATGCACCTATTGTGGTCATAACATGGCTGCTGGGGCTTCCAAAAGTCAACACGGAAGTCGTTACCTATATTATCGTTGCACCACTACTGGCTGTACCCGTAAAAAGAAGTCAATTAGAGCCATTGAGATTTTCAAGTTTATATACAAGCTATTAGAAGGTGGTGTTGAACTGACTGAGGACGACTACCAGTATTATTACAACCATTTGACTAGTCAGGCTAGCAAAGAGCAGGTCAAAATCCAGACGGAGATTAACAGCAAAGAAGGTGCCTTAAAAGCCACCAAGCGGAAGGTCAATGACATAGGCTTGAAGATAATTAACTATGCTCAGGATAGTCCAGTCTGGAAGGTTAATAATGAGCAACTACTGAAGCTAGAAGAAGACCGTAAAGACCTTGAAAAGCAAATTAAGGAACTAAAAGAAGCCCGAACTGACCCCGAAAAAGATGTACTAAGCATAGAACAGTTTTTGAACTTAGCTAAAAATGCGGGTTCTAAGGTGAAGGCAGCGAATGAGGTTGGTAAAGACCATATATGTCGGATAATCCTTTTGAACCTTGTCGTTGATGAGCAAAAAGTGGTTGATTATCACCTTACAAAAGCGTTTGCAAAGCTAAAAGAACTTCAATCTGTCCGTCATGGTCGAGTTGGAGCGATTAACCTTGAACAGCTCGACACACTCCTATTATCACTCAAGACCTACTGGGATTATACCAATAACATGGGCTTGTTAGAGACTATTAAAACCTTCGATAAACAGCCGGCCAATCACGATTACGAGCTTGCATACGAACTATAACGGAGGTAATCATAAATTTTTATTAGATAACGGTGCAAGGACTTGAACAACTGCGCTGTTTGAGACATGTTAATATGACTACATGAATAAGCATATGCTTACAGAGTCAGTCGGGTGGTATGGGGCGGCTGCCATTCTCTTGGCTTATGCGTTAGTGAGTTTTAAGGTTATCCCTGCCAGTGGGTACGCCTACCAACTCCTTAACCTTTCAGGGGCTATAGGCATTGCTACTATCTCAATCGTCAAAAAAGCTCAACAACCGGCAGTACTTAATACCGTATGGGCAATCATTGCCTTTATAGCCATTGTCGGTTTGCTAATACATCACTAAGGTCATACGAGACTTAGTGGGACTAAGCTTTAGCTGTTGTTTTTATTTGGCGTGGCCAAAGAATGAGAGCGCTAATAATAATTGTTACGAGCATAATATAAAGCGGAAAGCCCCAATTTGAGAAGGTCCAAATTTTAATAGTTAACAGAGTAATTCCTGCACCAATAATGCTTGTTACGAACGCACCTGCGCTCTCTGATTTGGGGTGGTGATAAGACTTTATAATTGTTGGAATTGCCGCAAACAAGTCAGCCAGAATACTAAAGAATATGGCCACGTTGCCCTTGCCAGTCACAGCCCACAGTATCAAAGCCAGCACAGATACGCTGCCGCAAAAAATATCAAACCGAGTCAACTTCCAGTAAGCCTTACGGTTAGCAAACGAGGCTATTACAACCAGGACCGGTCCAAAACCTACGGCAAAGGTCAGTAAACTAACCCGAAAACTCGTATGCTGTACCAGCTCGGCAGTAAAAGCTATAAGTGGCGCTATGGCCCAGAGTAGCCAAGAGACTCTATTGGGCTGGGTCTTTGTTTTGAGTGTATCAAGGGCGTAACTGGCGCTGCCTGCGATAGGTAATAGAGCTGCCAGTATTGCGAAGTTTTGGTTTAACATCTACACGTTAGTATAACAAAACGGTCATAAACAGGGGTATAATAGATTATATGGACACAAAAATAACTGTAGAGCAACGAGCTAGTGATATGTGCGAGAACCTAAAGGCTTTAAGCGATTACTGCATACAGGCGCTAGAGGCCGAGCATTTATCACCAGACGACCTGTACCCGCGTAATTCGTACCTTAACAGCCTGTTCATTATGTCTATCGCGTTTTCGGACGGCATTGTCAGCCTTGCCCAAAAAGGCCAGCTAAGAGCCTTCACTCCGCTAATTCGTAGCCTGTATGAGACTTGGATTAATGCAAAGCTGATTGTTGCCACGCGGAGCCATGTGTGGGCATATCACTTAATGGCTCACGGCGAGACGGTACGCATTGAAAAGCTGGACCGGCTCCTGGCTGATGGTCATACGACCGCCGCCAACCATAAAGTTAAGGTTAAGGAGGCAAAACACATTATTAGCCTTGTTAAGAGCCGCTATAAGGAGTTACCGACAATACCAGGTGTAGTTACGACTAACCGGAGCCTCACTCGGTCATTAAAGCTAAAACAAAAGTGTCAGATACTTGACTATTACCGGTCACTAAAAACCTACTTGCCATCTCCTACTAAGTCAGAGTTAATGGTCACGAATTACGGCTGGGTCTATAACCACTTATCTGGCACTCCCCACGTAGACCCATTGGCTCTCAATGACCTATACGAGAGGGACGCCGCAGGTAACTGGACCGTAGACGTTGGTGGCGGCCAAGACAGAGATTACCTAATCAAGTTATTGCACATAGCCTATATGGAGCAGTATGAGCTACTCAGAGCGTGGAAGTACTACTTACCGGTTAGTGACGAAACAATTCCACAAAACTTAAAGGACGTGTTCAAGAACATATTGGATAAAAAGATTTAGCGTACCAATCTCAGTTCTAATGCTTGTTCGGTTATATCAGGTGTGTATTTATATATTT
>DATHNF010000026.1:0-2743 GCA_035486285.1 Verrucomicrobiia bacterium
TTATCCGGCTATCATGCCTTATTGGGCCGGCGTGAATCGGAGATTTACGTGCTCACCATGGTGCAATGGCAGTTGCGCAACTTGCTCCTGGCCGCCACATCGCCTGATTTATCTCCCGCCGAACTTGCGGAAGCCGCGGGCATGTCGCCTTACGTCGCTGGTAAAATGATGGCTGCTGGAACCAGTATGACCGAAGAGGTGCTACGCAAGTCATACGGCGCAGCGGCCGATTGTGAATACAACATTAAGACGGGGCAGGTAAAGGCTCCTGTAGCCGTCGAGCAACTAATATACCAGCTTGCGAGTAACGCAAAGGCTAGATGAAGGCGTCTAGTAACCAGCCTCTTGGTCAGCTAACTTAATGTCTTCCAGTAGCGATTCCAGATCGCTCAGCTGGTTCATGATAGCTTGCAGTTCGCCTTTGGCGAGCCAGGTATTGCCAGGGGTCGTAGCGAAATCGCGAAGCTGAGCCAGGCGATGCTCGAGATCGTGGATGTACTCGTGAAGTTGTGCTCGGAGCGGGTCTGTTGGTGGCTTTTGCATGTACCTAGCGTAGCAGACTAATGCTTTACGGCTAAAGCCGCAGTATACGTTTTACTTTGCTTTAGCTTTTCGTAGTTCCCAAACTTGTCGTTCAAGTGGCGTTTCATATAGTCTTTTAAGCCAGAGATGGTTACCAGATACAGTTTGCCGCCGGGTCTGAGGTGTGCATGGGCATCAGCTAGTAGTATCTGCAACTGCTCGCTTCCAATTTTGGCTGGCACGTTGGAGGCGATGACGTCGAACAACTGATCCTGCGAAACTTGATCAAAGCCATTGGATAGGTATGACTTCGTGTTGGTGAGGCCGTTTAGCAGGGCATTCTTTGCCGCGTATTCTACCGCAACAAAATCTTTATCTACCATATGAGTTTGCCCTAAGGGTGCTAGATTAGCGATGGCTAGTCCCAGCGGGCCATAGCCGCAGCCGAGGTCAAGTGCGTTGTCAGATTCATCGATGTCCAGCTGACTAAGGAGTAGTAATGTGCCCTCGTCGATTGCCTTTGGGCTAAATAAACCCCAAGTGGAGTGGAATGAAAAATCACGACCACGAAGGGAAGCGGTGAATACGATATCTTGGCGGAGCTGTTCGGTGGTCATGGTGTCATGATAACAAAAAGGCGCGGCATGGCCCCTAAATGTCTAAGCGTCTAGACTGCTACTTATCGGTCTTAGTGGTCTTGGCAGGCGTCTTTTTGACGGCTGCTTTCTTTGGCGCAGCAGCTTTTGTAGCAGTGGTTTTCTTGATAGTAGCCTTGGTAGTTACGGCCTTCTTGCCAGCACCCTTGGTGGTCTTGGTTTCGACAGGCGTCTTCTCTTCACCACTGGCCTTGGCGACGGCATGTGCTAGGACGCTTTTACGGCGGGCGGCGGTGTTTTTGTGGAGGGTGCCTTTCTTAACGGCACGGTCAATTTCGGAATATGCTTCATTAAGCTTCGCTTGAATATCTTTAGCATCGCCGTCAGCAAGAGCTACGGACACCGAGTTAATATCTAGCTTTACAGCGCGCTTGACCTGCAGATTTCGACTGCGTCGAACGAGAGACTGCTTGGCACGCTTGATGGCCGACTTAATGATGGGCATGAAGAATAGTTCCTAAAATACCAAAAGAATATACCTGGTTTAGCTACAAATGTAAAGTCTCTTGCCGCGATAGGGCAGCGTTATGGTTCGGATGAGTAAGATGAATGTTACGTCAAGAAGCCAATACAGGCGCGAATGACTTCGTTGAAGCATAAACGCTTATATTGACAAATTAACCAAATTGATGTAGATTAGGTCAATTATGGATTTAACCCCGAAACAGCAAACCTCCGAAGCAGTTCGGCAGGCTGAAACGATCCTGATTACTAGCGGGCAGCATCCTTCTATTGACCAGGTAGCCGCTGTCATTGGGTTATCAGCAATACTTCGCAAATTTGGGAAGAAAGTTAGTGCCGTAATAAGCGACACGGTACCACAATCGGTTCAAATAATCGAAAGCGGCTCACTTGAGCGCAACATTGGCGGTATGCGTGACTTTGTATTGAAACTTGATGTGACTAAAGCTGAAGTTGATAAACTTCGCTACGAAGTTATCGACGGTAAGCTGAACATCTTTGTGACTCCTTATAAAGGTAACTTTGCTCCTAGCGATGTCACGTTTGACTACGGCGAATCTCACTTTGACTACGATCTGGCGATAGTCCTAGGCGTGCCAACTCGAGCGAGGATCGATCGGGTATATGACCAGAACCAAGAAATGTTCGAGCGCATTCCGGTTATCAACTTGGATTTCCACCGATCTAACGAGAACTATGGCGCCGTCAACCTGATTGAGCCGAACGCGTCAAGCCTATGCGAGATGTTGGTTGCACTAGCTGAAAGTCTACAGGGAGGCATTATTGATGCCGACATTGCGACGGCTCTTCTGATGGGCATTCTGGCTTCCACGGACAGGTTTACTGCCGCTCATACAACCCCGAAGAGTCTGACCGTCGCAGCGCAAATGATGGCTGCAGGTGCAAGGCAGCAAGCTGTCGTTAGATCTCTATATCGTGACGGTAAAGGCAGTCAGCCGGGCACCGAGCGTAGTCAGGGTAACGAGCGGCCTGCCGGACAGCGCGATTCCAACCGAAATAGCGGGAGCCAGCAAGCGCCAGAGCGACGCCCTGAGCGACACACCGAGCAGCAAACCGAGCGACCGCAACCTGCTCAGCCAGCA
>DATHNF010000027.1:0-17102 GCA_035486285.1 Verrucomicrobiia bacterium
CTTACGCGTCCGCATATGAAAAGAAATATCGTCGAAAGAGCCATAGAAGCACCGGCTGAAGCCCTTCAGTTAGGTGTAGAGGGTGGTCAAAAAATTGCCAAAACTATGCCACTCACCGGTCAAGGCCCGCTCAAGAGAGCCAAGAACTACTGGTATCTACTCGGTCCGGGCTTAACAACTGGAGCGTCAGATGATGACCCGTCCGGCATTGCCACCTATTCGCAGACTGGTGCACAGTATGGCTTTGGGTTGCTATGGTTAGCCGCTTTTACGTTTCCTTTGATGGCTGTCATCCAGGAAATGTGCGCCCGTATTGGCCTGGTAACTGGTAGGGGTTTGGCTGGAAGTATTAGGGTCCACTTTGGCCGAAAGGTGCTCTATATAAGCACCCTGCTACTTTTCGCCGCTAATACTTTTAATATTGGCGCCGATATTGGCGCTATGGCTAATGCCGTCCAGCTACTCCGGCCTCACTTTGATTTCTCATTATTGGTTATTGGTTTTACATTGGTTATTTTGGCGCTTCAGATCTTCACCCCCTACGTGAGATACGCACGATACCTCAAGTGGTTAGCACTGGTGCTGTTTGCCTATATACTTTCGGCGATTTTAGCCCATCCTGACTGGCACACGGTTCTGAAATACTCAATTGTGCCCCACATTACTTTCGACAAAACACAGCTACTACTTATTTGCGCCATTCTCGGTACCACCATCACCCCGTATCTATTTTTCTGGCAGACATCACAGGAGATCGAAGAAGAGATCGCTGCCGGGCAAACTACGCTTAAGTCTAGGACGGGCTCTGAGCCAGCCGAAATCAAGAAAATGCGTATCGATGTTTGGTCAGGCATGTTCCTGTCAAACATAGTCATGTTCTTCATTATCGCCGCCTGCGCCAGCGTACTGTTCAAGCATGGTATTACTAACATCAATACAGCAGCTCAAGCAGCGGGAGCGCTCAGGCCATTTGCCGGTAGTGCTACGTTTTGGCTATTCGCTATAGGTATTATGGGGATGGCGCTATTGGCCATTCCCGTTATGGCCGCCGCTAGCGCCTATGCTATCAGTGAGAGTATTGGTAAGCGACAAGGCTTAAATTCTAAACTGAAGCAAGGCTCGGCCTTCTACGGTGTCATTATTATTTCTATGCTCATTGGCTTGGGCCTCAACTTCATTGGGCTTAACCCTATCAAGGCGCTTATATATTCAGCCGTTCTCAATGGTGTCGTAGCTCCCATTATTTTAGTACTAATCTTGCTTATTGCGCGCAATAAGCATGTCATGGGCGAGTGGACAAACGGGAAAATCTCCGCTGGACTGGGCTGGTTCCTCGCAGGTATGATGGCCGTTTCTGGTATTGCGGCGATTTACTCGCTTTTCTAGTCGCTTTGACTGTTAACGGTTTTGCGCATGCGTTCCATCTACGCGGCTCGGCCTAGGGGTACCACATCGCCGGACGGGCTTAACGTGCCGAGCATAATTGTTTGCGAATGGCCAGAATAGCTCGTAGGGAAGTGGCCGTAAGTTGGGGTGATAATTTGATAATTGATAGTGCCGATGGGAGTCATGGCCGTCCTGTCCGCTACAGGAAGCGTTTGTAGGTCGCTGCTGTAGAGGGCAATGATAACTTGTTTCCCCTTATTCTCGTTGCTGCTAGCAAGATTTGCAAGTAGTCCATTTGATACGGTAACATCGCGGGCACCAACCGGGGGCAACGACGTATTGCAAAAACTCGCGACAGTCTGCATACCGGTTTGCTGAGCACCGCCAAGCCACACCGTGACGGCGTTGTTTGGTATGTGTTGGCAAACCGTTTCGACTTGCGATAACTCTGGTACATAGGTGCGGGTTTTCAAGAAAGGATAGCTGACAAGCAAGGAGCCGCCGATCGCCAAAAGGGCTATGGTTGTGGCTAGTTTGCGGTTTATTTTTGGGGTAAACTTTATCAAAACGCCCGTATTGGTAGCATATAGCTGCTGCAAAAAGAGCGCCCCGAATATAGCAAAGCCCGGCATAATTACAGGCACCAAGCGCCGGGCAGCCCAGATCTGATCACCAGCTATATTAGGGTTGATGAGATAGACTGCGGATACGCCCAGCACGGCTATAAGCAACGGCACGAGCTCCAAGCGGTGCTCCTTAACAGCTCGGGCGGCGCCCAACGATAATCCCAGTATGCCAAACACCAGCATGACCGGCCCAAGGTACCAGGCCAGCCAATTCATAGTTTGCTCGGCATATGTTCTAATCGGCAGAGAACTAGTCCCACCAATTATACTGCTGAGTGGTTGATAGCCGGTGTACCACAAAGGCCGGCTTATTAGAACGACGCAGAATAATGGCGTGGCGACTGCCGCCGTAGCTGGCCGCCGGGCACGAGTTATGTCATCGAGCCATGATAAGAATTTCGTCTTCCAGCTTATCAACACGAACAAGCCCCCAACAAATAGCAAAGCAATAATGAGCATGAACTCCAGTCGTAATTGTTGCCATTGTTGCTGATAGTACACATTCGATAGGTAATATAAGTCGGTCCAAGCTACCACGCCTACTGCCATTGCTCCTGCAGCCCAGGCCGCGACCTGCCGACACGTGGATAATCTATCCTCTTGCTTGGCAAGCGCTAGCATGGCTATCAGGAAGGCTTCGACGGCGGCCAGTGTCAGGTAAGCGTCAATCCTAGTCAGAAGCCCCGCGCCAGTTACCACTCCGGCCAAAAACCAGGCGCCATACCGCTTGGTCTTACTAGCTAACCACAGTAGCGCTAAAGCATTAAAAGTTAGAGCCGCAGCTAACGGCTCAGTATAGGTGTCCCTCGAGAAGTAAATAAACGGCAAAGAAAGCGCCAAGCAGCCAACTGCCGCCATCGCCCAACGTGGCTTCATAATTAATCGTGCGAAACCATAGATTGCTAACAAACTAATCCCGCCAAGCAAAGCGTTAAAGCGCAGCATAAAACCATAGCCACCAAGTCTACCGGCCAGTCCCAGTAGGGCCGGCAAGAGGTGGTCGCCTTGGGCGAAAAGCACTTTTGGGTTAAATGCGCTTGTTCCGAAACCGCCGCTCTTCGTAACAATCCCCGGCAGATTACTAAATAATCCTGTTCGTGGTATCCGCAAACTAGTATGGTTGACCAGCCACGCGCCCGTAGTAGCGTATACCCCCGGATCACGATCCGTAAAGATGTGCTGCGAGCTGAGCGCAGCATTAACAATAACCCACAGCCCGATACCCACTAGCACGATCGTAGTGCAGTAATTCTGCTCATTTCTACTGCCGGGTAGCGTTAAGGCAACCGTTAGCCGATATACGTAGCGGGCCGCGAAGTACGCTGCCACTAAGCCTATAGACCACACCAGAAAGGTGTGGAATTGCCCCAAAACCAGCAAGGCCATAGTGACGGAGCCGAAGGCGGCTAAAGCCGTGGGCAGCACTACGGGCAAAGTGTTCATCAGCGGCTGCATTTTTTGCCGTGCCGGACGGCTAGCTCTAGAAAACTTTTTCAATTCGTATAGTTATGCCTTAATTACATGAGAAAAACCTTAACGACCGTTAAAGAGTTATCAGGCGACAATACCACCCGTTTAAGGTCAGTCACACAGCTAACGAAGGTAGTCGAAGGATTTTCCTGTTGCTGCAAGACGTGTAACTATCGCATTTCTTCAGCTAGTTAACAGGTAATGGCTTGGTATACTATGCCTATGAAGAAATTCATTCTTGGTATCAGCGTTGTCATAATCTTTTTGGCGTACAGCCATGTGCTGCGCGGCCAACACTCCGAACCCGTCTTAGCGCCCGCTTCGCTCAGCCAGAACAACACAACCGGCACTACAAATACAGCCAGCCCTACGCCTACTGCTAGCACGAACACACAGTTTAAAGATGGGTCGTACACCGGTAGCGTAGAGAATGCCTACTATGGGAACGTCCAGGTCTCAGCAACAATTCAAAATGGCAAAATAACAGTGGTTGACTTCCTCGAATATCCCAACGACAATCCCAACTCAATATCCGTCAACCAGCAGGCGATGCCCTATCTTAAGCAAGAAGCTATCCAGGCACAGAGCTCTAGCGTCAGCATAGTCACAGGTGCTACATTTACCAGCCAAGCATTTATTCAGTCGCTGGCATCGGCACTCAACCAGGCGAAGCAGAGTTAATGAAACAAACCAAGCTTATTATGGGCATGCCTATTACGGTCGAAATCGTTAACAAAAACACCGCCAAGCACTTTGCCACGCTCTTCGATTACTTTCGGGCGGTTGATGCCCGTTATAGCACCTACAAGAAAGATAGTGAAATCTCCCTCATAAACGACGGCCTAACGGAGGCGGAATGGAGCACCGAAATGAAGTCAGTACTAGAGCTTTGCGAACAAACCCGCAAAGACACCAACGGCTACTTCAACATCACCCATCATGGCAAGCGCGACCCCTCTGGCCTGGTAAAGGGCTGGGCCGTCGCTAACGCGGCTGACATGTTATTGAAAAACAAGGTTACCGATTTCTATATTGAGGCCGGCGGCGACATCCAGGTTCATGGCACTGATGCACGACATCACCCTTGGACAATAGGCATACGAAGTCCGTTTAATATAGAAGAAATTATCAAAACAATTCGCGTCTCATCGGAAGGCGTCGCCACCTCAGGCACTTACATTCGCGGGCAGCATATATATAATCCGTTCCGGCCAGAGTCAACGATTGGCCGCGTTAGGAGCGTAACCGTTATCGGTCCGAATGTTTACGAAGCTGACCGGTTTGCGACAGCTGCCTTCGCCATGGGCGAGCAGGGCATCGGATTCATTGAGTCTACCCCGAGCCTGGAAGGCTACATGGTGACGGACGATAAGGTGGCGACCTATACAAGCGGCTTCGAAAGGTATGTGCCAAATGATTAGTGCCGTCGACAAGCTGCTTGACCGCATTACTATGTACCGGCTGCTGCTGTACTATCTGATTGCTCTGGTTATCGCGGCTATGGGGCTGAGCGCCTTGGGCAATTTGCACTTCAGCGCCGTGGCGATCGGTGTATCAACGGTTATTTTGGTGATAGCCTGCTGGGTCATCAATAAAACACTTGCGGCGATTTTTGAGGCTCCAACAAATGTTGAATCTGTTTATATAACTGCGCTAATACTGGCGCTGATTATCGCGCCGATGAGTAGCTATACGCTCATAAATGTCGGTTTCCTGCTAGCTGCTTCCGGCTTGGCGATGGCCTCCAAATATATTCTAACCATAGGCAAGAAGCATATTTTTAACCCGGCGGCTGTAGCGGTCGCGCTGACTGCTCTCGGTCCGCGTCAGAGTGCCAGTTGGTGGATTGGTACGACCGTCATGCTACCGTTTGTACTAATTGGCGGCGTATTGGTAGTCCGCAAAATACGTCGCGGTCGCATGGTGCTCAGTTTCTTTATCTCCAGTCTTCTAGCAACCGTAGTCTACACGTTGCTGGCCAAGGGCAATGTGTTTTCGGTCCTAGACAAGACCCTTTTGACCTCAGCGATGTTCTTCCTCGGCTTCGTTATGTTGACCGAGCCGCTAACCACGCCGCCCACCGCCAAGAAACAAACCTGCTACGCCGTTCTGGCCGGAATATTATTCCCGCCGCAGTTTCACATCCTGAGCCTCTACTCGACACCTGAGTTAGTGCTAGTAGTCAGTAATGTCTTTTCATATATCATCAGTCCGAAGACCAAGTTATTCCCCACACTGCTGCACAAGGACCGGATTACGCCGGACTCTGTCGACTTCGTGTTTAACCCGAACCACAAGTTCTCATATACGCCCGGGCAGTATATGGAATGGACTTTGCAGCATGCCGAGACTGATAATCGGGGTAGCCGCCGCTACTTTACGCTGGCTTCTTCGCCAACCGAGTCAAATATACGTATTGGCGTCAAGTTCTACCAGCAGAGCAGCAGCTATAAGCAAGCCTTACTGGCCATGATGCGCGAAACACCGATCGTGGCTGCCCAGGTCGCCGGTGATTTCGTGCTGCCTAAGGATAGTCAGCAGAAGCTAGTCTTTATCGCTGGTGGCATTGGCGTCACGCCGTACAGGAGCATGATACAGTACCTGATCGACACTAAAGAGCCGAGAGAAATAACAATGTTTTATTCGGCAAGAACCGCTGACCACTTTGCCTATCAAGAAGTCTTTGAGCAGGCCCGGCAAGAGATCGGGCTGAATACTATATACGCAGTTACTGGCAAAGACGCTTCTACTTCCAACAGATATACCCGACCTGGGCGCATCAACGCCAAAATGATACGCGCCGAAGTCCCCGATTACCAGCAACGCCTCTTTTATATATCCGGCACGCAGGCTTTGGTAGCGGCCATGCAGCACATGCTGCGGGGTATGGGTGTGCCGAGCCACCAGATCAAAGTCGACTTCTTCTCTGGCTACGCCTAAACTTGTTATGCTGCGCCAACGATTATGCAAGATGTTGTCTGTGAAGGCATAGATTGTACAGCTAACATTTTTTATTATAGTATATGCCTATGTTTGAGCAGTCTAACAGAGAATTCGACCAATCCTTATTCCAACCCGATCAAGCCCCAGCCCTCACAGCCATAATTATTGAAGCGGCTCAGTCTCTCGAGCAATCTAGAGAAATAGTAAGCCGGTATGAGAACTTTGATGCAGAGGCCCAGCGTGCCGGCATAACCGAAGAGTTTGAGGATAACGAGAGCTACAGAGGTTTGGTAGAACTATTTGATGGCGACGACACCGTCGTTAACGAACTTGTCGCTAGTGTAACGGGCATCGGAGCGCCAGAGGTTAAAGATGCGGAGTATGAAAGGGCCTGTCGAGCCCGCGATGAGGCCGCGGCCACACTCATTGACCACGCCTGTGGCTATCAAGCCCACATGAAACAAAACCTCGTGGAGCAGGTTGGGGAAACCGAGGAAGAAGCGATTGAACAAGCCTGGAAAGCCACTTGGAAGAAGCTACACGCCATGCTTTATACGGCCGAAGGTACTCTTTTGGCCGAGGTAGCCGGGTTTGTTGACGAACTCATTAAGACGAAATACGGCAAAGATTATATGGCAATGGAGCGGGACAGAGGCCCAGTGGTCAGGGAAGATGTTTGTGCACGGACATTCTACGAGATTATGGAAGATCATCTTCACCGGGCAATCATTGGCGCCAATCGTGACGAGTGGACCGGCTATAAATAGGCCCATATTTTATTCTTTGAGTCCTAGATAATTGATTGTGCCATACTAAGCAATAGGCTCTTCAAGGGAGGTAGCTACAGTTGCTGCGCTGGTTTCCAATTAATTTAATTATTTCTTAATGTTAGAGGGTAATAATTAAAAAGTTATGAAACTACTGATTATAGAGGATGATGAGGGCATTGTTCTGGCACTGTACAGATCCTTAGCTTCGCTGTATAAAACTGATACGGCTACTACTGCCGCTCGGGGACTACAAAAAATCAGCGAGCAGCACTACGACATTATTATTCTAGATCTTAACCTTCCCGACAGCACCGGGCTAGCGGTTTGTGAGCAAGTCCGGGCCAGCGGGCTCACTACGCCAATCTTAGTACTGAGTGGCAGTGATGAGGTTTTGAGCAAAGTGACATTACTGGATAGTGGAGCCAACGACTATTTGACGAAGCCGTTTAGCATTGAGGAGCTCAAGGCCCGTTTGCGTGCTCTCCTGCGCGAGCCCAAGAGCGCCACCAACCATCACCGTCTAGTAGTCGGTGATCTGGTGCTGGATAGTGTCAAACATCAAGTCCAGCGCGCTGGTAAACCAATCAAGCTTAGCCGTAAAGAATTTGCCGTTCTAGAGTGTCTCATGCAGCACAGCGGCATGGTCGTGACACGAGCAAACCTCAGTAATTATGCCTGGGAAAACAACGAAGATTCACTGACCAACACTGTAGATGTACATATAAAATACTTGCGTGACAAGATTGACCGCCCGTTTGTCACGACCTTGATCAAGACGGTCCATGGCCTCGGCTACAAAATAGATGCAGCATCTGATACATCTAATATGCGTAGCACGTAGTACTATTTAAAGGAAAGGAGCTACATGAGCGAACTATTGCAGCGTGTGCTCACCGACGCCTCGGCGCGTGACCACACCACACTGCCGACGTTGGCATCCGGCATGGCAGAGAAATTCTTGCCATGGGCCGAAGCTGACGGGTCGTAGCACAATTGGAGGGGCGTGGCTCGGCACGTCCTTCCCCATAAATGACAGCAGAGAGAGTTTACATCGTGCAGACCTTAAGAACCTCCCTTAGACCCTGGTACCAGAAGCTGATTACTCCGCGAAGTCGCACGCCTGACGAGCAACGTCGTGAGCTGATCCTGAATATTTTGTTGTGCGGCCTGATGATTATTAGCCTGCTGGCTGACATGTCGACCATCAGCAATCATCTTCAGGGTAATGCTGTCGGGCGCAGTGATTCGTTGCCGCCATTACTAGCCTTTAGCTGTATTATCGCGATCCTGTGGTGGTTATCGCGTAAAGGTCTCTACAAGCTCGGGACGTACGTCTTACTCAGCTTAGTATTGATCTATGCCACACAATTATTACTGACGTGGAGTTTTGAGTTACCTGAGGCAGAGTTAACGTTTGGTATGCTTATTGTCATTGCCGGGGTTCTATTAACTGCCCGCGCCGCCTTAGTTGTTACCTTTATTATTGTGGGGTATGTAGGCTTACTGAGTTACGCGCAAGTCTACAGTTCGCTACACCCTAATACCGGCTGGCTAAACCAACGGCTAGAGTTGGCAGATAGTGCCGGCTATTTGGCAACGCTACTAATAATCGGGCTGGTGTCTTGGTTAGCTAATCGTGAGATTGACCGTTCGTTAGGGCGGGCCCGTGCTTCCGAAGCAGCACTTGAGGTAGAACGAGATAGTTTGGAAATCAAGGTAGTGGAGCGCACCCGTGCCCTGGAACAAGCTCAGCTACAGCGAGTTATGGAATTGCAGCGGCTAGCGGAGTTTGGCCGGATGAGCGCCGGTCTGCTGCATGATGTGGCCAACCCCTTGACTATTGCCTCCCTTAATCTCGAACAACTGGGCAACCAGTCGCAGTCGCTACTGGTACGGCGGGCACTACAAAGCTTACATCACATTGAGCGCTTCCTCGATTCTGCTCGTAAGCAGCTCAAATCGCAGGGCAGTGTAACTAATTTTGTGGCGCAATCGGAAATCAAGCAAGTACTAGCCATCCTGAACCATCGGGCCCGCGAGGCGAACGTCAAGCTTGAACTGCTGCCCGCGCTGCGCCGCCAATTGTATGGCGACCCGGTCAAATTTAACCAAATCATTGCCAACCTGGTGCTTAACGCTATTGAGGCCTACGATGAAGAGACCGCTCCTGTTAAGCGTCGGGTAGTCATTGAGCTCAAAGCACAAGCTAAAGGTTTGAAGTTAATAGTTCGTGATTGGGGGCGCGGACTGAGCGCTGAGCAACACGAGCAAATTTTTGCGCCGTTTTATAGCACTAAGCCGGAGGGGCAGAAGAACATGGGCATCGGCCTGGCGACAGTCAGACAAATTGTCGAGACTGACTTCAAAGGACGAATCACGACCAGCTGCTCGCCGCGGCAGGGTACCCGCTTTACTGTCTGCCTATACGACCAGCCTAGAGTGAAGCCATGATAATCAAAGGTGGGGGAGACTACTTGGGCTGGTTAGCCCGGCAGCAGTCTCGCGATGGCGGCTTCGATGGCCAGGCCAGCTCCACAATGCGGCCCTTCCAGGCAGTGCGCCAGCATCCGACCATCTTCTTCACAAGCCTGATTTTGGCATGTTTGGAGGATGTCGAAGGCAGCGAAAAGATCGCCCAACAAGCCGTCCGCTTCCTGCAGCACCAACAAAGCCCTTTGGTTTCGTGGAATTACTGGCAACGAGGCAGTGCGCTGGCCGCCTCCCACCCCTATCCTGATGATTTGGACGACACCGCCTGCGCGCTGCTAGGATTAACTGCGCATGATCCCCGGCTAGTTGATGGCACGGTATTGGCACATTTAGCTACTCTGCTGATTACTAACGAAGTAGCAACCGGCGGTCCATATCGTACTTGGCTGGTTGAGCCGGTTTTGCAATCGAAGTGGGGGGACGTTGATATCGCGGTTAACGCTAACATCGGCGGGTTGCTGGCCCGGCACGACGTACGACTGGCAGGTCTAGAGGCGTATATTGATGAACGGCTTGCTAGCAACCAGCTCGGCTCACCATATTATGTCGGCAATACGCCAATAGTATATTTCCTAGCCCGATGGTACCGAGGGCCGCAGCAAGCGAAGTTGCGCAGGCTGGTTACTGTTGGTCTGCGCCAATCAACTACGGCACATAGTTTGGAGTTGGCTTTGTTACTCAGCGCTGGCTGCAATCTGAAGTTACCCGTCACGCTCTTGCGTAACGCCCGGCAGCGCTTACTAGCACTAGCCGAGACCGACCATTGGCCAGCCGAAGCGCTGTATGTTGACCCCGTCATTGGCGGCGTGCAATACTATGCCGGCTCAGCGGCACTGACAACAGCTTTTGCCTTAGAAGCCTTAGCAAAATTTAGCCAGTACGACAAACTACAGCCATTAAAAGACTCGTTCATACCACCGACCGTTAGCACCGTGTCCTGCGCCCTGGCTGATGCCCAAACATTACCCGCCGGATTACGAAAAGCCTACCGACGCGCCATTACGACTATCGGCCGGAGCGATAGTCAGCAGCAAATAACAGCCATGGCCAACCTGACAGCCACCGCATACGGGCAGCACCCTAAACCTGTAATTCTGGAGCACCTAAACCTAGCAAGTCTGCACGGCTGGATCGCTTATAGTATTTACGACGATTTTCTGGACGGCGAAGGTCTGCCCCCCGAATTAGCTATCGCCAATCATGCCTTGCGCCAGACTACCCGTCACTACTATGCGGCGCTGCCTAAGCACGCCGGCTTCCAGCAGCTCGTAGACCGGACACTTGATACGGTTGACACTGCTAACCGCTGGGAGGTGCTGCGGGCCCGGGGACGGCTTGATGGCACACAATTATATTATGAGTTGCCGTCATATGGCCGCTACGACCAGCTAGCCGAACGGTCGTGGGGGCATATGTTGGCCGCGAGCGGTACGCTGCTGGCAATCGGGCATTCTATAGACAGCCCGCAGCTTCGCCAACTGCAGCGTTTCTTCCGTCACTTTTTGATCGCCCGACAGCTCAACGACGACGCCCACGATTGGGAAGTCGACCTACAGCACGGACACCTGAGTGCTGTCGTGTGCCTACTGCTGAGGTCTTATAAGCCGAATAGTCCGGTCGATATTCAGGCCGATCGGTCAGCCTTGCGACAACACTTCTGGCAGGTCACCATTGGGCAAATCGGTAGTCTCATCGACATACATACCCACCAGGCGCGACGCGCGCTTGCCCAGTCGGGGATGCGTAACGAAGCTGTGTTTGGTGGTTTGCTAGTGTCGCTGGAAGCCGCTTCTGAGCAAGCGGTTACTGGCAGCCGAGAAGCCCAAAAATTCGTTTACGCTTACGGCCAGTCAAAACAGCCAGCGCTTCGTTAGCAACACAACCTAAGAAGAAAGATTAAAAATATATTAAACAATCCCTGTATGTAACTTGCGCTACTCAGTTACCCGGCCGATAATGCAGACAGTATGGCAAAGTCGACACCTCAGACAGACGCCAACCGATCGCCACAGTCAACTCCAGACACACCCCAAGTACATAATGCCGGCGATCACAATCTTGCCGCAGTTATTGAAGCCGTAGAAACGTGCATACAACACAGCTTAGCCCGCCAAGCGCAGGCCGCTAGCCAGATTGACGCCAGCTACGCCGATCTCCTGAATCAGATTACTCGCTTAGTAGGACGCGGCGGCAAACGGTTACGGCCACAGTTGGTGGTCAAAGCCTACGAAGCCTATGGCGGTAACGAACAGTCAGCCATCATTAAGGTAGCTGCCAGCCAAGAGCTGTATCACGCCTTCATACTGATGCACGATGATATTATTGACCGGGACACCATTCGCTGGGGTGGCCCAAATATCACTGGCCATTATTTGCCCGCTTTCAGCCGGCGGCTATCCAGCAGCGAAGCCCGGCATTACGCTGATTCTTGGGCACTGCTGGCTGGTGATGTTTGCTTCAATCTGTCGAATGAAATCCTGCTGGACAGCGGCTTCCCACCCGGCCAACTGCTCAAGGCCATGCGATTAGTCCAGCGGACTTTGTTCACGATGATTGGCGGCGAGCTACTAGACGTCGCACTGCCCATGTATCATCCGGCTGAAACCGCTATTGACGACGAACAACTGCTGCGCGTCTGTGCTACCAAAACAGCTAGTTATAGTTTCTGCACGCCACTACGACTGGGCGCCTTATTGGCTAACGCCGATGGCCGGCAAGATAGGCAGCTTGATGCTTTTGGCAAACACATCGGTATTGCTTTCCAGCTACGTGACGATATCTTGGGCATTTTCGGCGACGAACAGCAACTTGGCAAATCAACGCTCAGCGACATCCAAGGAAACAAACGAACCCTACTTATGAACTATACTCTGCGTTCCGCTACCCCACGACAAAAACAGCAGCTGCGGCACATTCTCGGTAATCCAACAGACAGCCAGGACAATCTCCAAACCGTCCAGGACATCGTACGGACAACTGGTGCTCTTGAAAAAACCGAAGCAGTATTACAGCAATACTGTCGGCAGGCTCACCACATCTTGCTGGCCGCCGATTTTCCAACGGCACTGAACAACTACTTAGCAGACCTACCGGCCTTTTGTGCCGACCGAAGCTACTAGAAGCCGTTTAGCGTTGCACTCACCAACAAGCACGTGTCTGGCTCCCCGTTTGCTATAGTATAAGCATGAAGTATATCCTGACGGCAGGCTGGGACGATGGGGTGGCTGATTTGACACGGCGGCTGGCAGGCGAACTAGATAGTGGCCAACAAGTGTTATGGCTGGTCAGTGGGGGATCGAATATTTCCGCCAGTGTGCAGATTATGGGCAATGTTTCAGCCCAATTGAGTCAGCATTTAAGCATTATGTTAGCCGACGAGCGCTACGGCCCTGTCGGACATACTGATTCAAACTGGGCACAACTGCTGCAGGCCGGCTTTAATGCTAAGCAAGCGAAGCTCCTGCCAATACTGGAGGCCGACAAAACATTCGAGCAAACTATCGAGCACTACAACGAGCTGGCAACCAGCGCCTTCGATGCTGCTGATGTGGTGATTGCTCAGCTTGGCATTGGCGAGGATGGGCACATCGCTGGTATTTTGCCCGACTCGCCGGCCACGCAGCAAGAAACAGCGCTAGTGAGCGGGTACGAAAGCTCGCCACTTAAGCGCCTGACGTTGACTTTTCCGGCCTTACGCCGTATCACTGCGGCCTATGCTTTTGCCTTTGGGGCAAACAAGCAAGCAGCGCTAGTGACGCTCCAAGAGAGGACATTGGAGCTCAGTCAGCAGCCTTCCCAAATCCTCAAACAATTACCCGAAGCTTACCTCTATAGCGACCAATTAACAACCCCAGTAGCCGAAGGGAGTCTCCTATGAAAATAGCCATCCAAGGTCTCGGCCGTATGGGCATGCAGATCGCTCGCAAACTCAGCGAGAACGATCACAGTGTTATCGCCCACAACCGCAGCCCAGAACCTATTGAAGAGGCCGTTAGCTACGGTGCTAGCGCAGCCCATAGCAAGGCTGAAGTGCTAGAAGCCTTTGGCCAGGAGCGCGTCGTACTATGGATCATGTTGCCAGCTAATATCGTTGACCAGCAAGTCGATGAATGGCTGGAACTACTGCCGCAGGACAGTATCATTATTGACGGTGGGAATTCAGACTTCCGCCTGACCCAGAAACTCAACGACAAAGTAGCCGGCAAAGGCTGCAAATTGATTGACGTCGGTACCAGCGGGGGGGTGTGGGGCTACCAGAACGGCTTTTCTATGATGGTGGGAGCCGACGACGCGCAAGCCTTCGCGGCGCTCGAACCAGCTCTTCAGACACTGGCTCAGCCCGAAGGTGCGTACTATCATTTCGGCCCCAGTGGCAGTGGCCATTACGTCAAAATGGTGCATAACGCCATCGAATACGGCATGATGGAGTCCCTCGCCGAGGGTTATCGCATGCTCAAAGAAGGCCCCTACGATGACCTTGACCTAGCCGCTGCCGGCAATGTCTGGCAGCACCACAGCGTCGTGACCTCATGGCTGAACGAATTAAGCCAGGCAGCGCTGGCCGAGAATCCCCAGCTGGATGGCATCAAAGGCTATGTCGCCGAGAGCGGTGAAGCCCGTTGGACCCTGGAAACCGCCAAGCAACGGAACATCCCCATGCCCAGCATTCAAGCCGCTTTCGATGTCCGTCTAGCCTCGCAAAAAGGCGAGGTGAATTTCGCAACCAAGTTACTGGCAGCTATGCGTAACAAGTTTGGCGGACACCAATTAAACCAATGAGCAAGCAATCGCCTCAGCTAGAACCTGCTATTATTGTCATCTTCGGCATTACCGGCGACCTGTCGAAGCGTTATTTATTGCCAGCCTTGTACCACCTAATAAAAGATGGCCTGCTCCATGAGCAAACCGAAATCGTTGGCATAAGCCGGCGCGACGTGACAGCCGAACAGTTGCTTGAACAAGTCGAACTGTGCGTCAACGAAACCGACAAAGTCTGTGACCCTGAAGCCCTGCGCCGGATGCGAGTCCGCACTAGGATGATACAAATGGATGTTGGTAAGCAAAGCGACTACGCCGACCTGCTAAAGACATTAAACGGCATTGAAGCCGACACTGGTTTGTGCATGAACCGGCTCTACTACTTATCGATTCCGCCGCAAGTCTACGGCCCAATCGTTACCTTAATGGGCCAAGAAGGCCTCAATACCAGCTGCCCTCATGGTACTGCTATGACCCGGCTATTAATCGAGAAGCCGTTCGGCTATGATTTGCCCTCGGCCCGCCAGCTGATTGCCGATACGGCCCAAGTCTTCGGCGAAGAACAAATTTTTCGCATCGACCACTACCTAGCCAAAGAAACTGTTCAAAACATCCTGGCTTTTCGATTCCAAAACCCGATCTTCGAAGCGCTTTGGAGCCATGATCATATCGCCAGCATTGAGATCAGCGCCAGCGAAAAAATTGGCATTGAAGGCCGGGCCCAGTTTTATGAGCCGGTAGGGGCGCTCAGAGATTTTATCCAGAGTCATCTACTACAAATTCTGGCCATCGTTATTATGGACCAACCGCAAACCCTAGACAGCACACAGATTCACGCTAGCAAACAAGTCGCTCTGGAGCAGGTGACCGCCGTTCCAACCGACCAGTTAGATAAAACCGTGGCACGAGGGCAGTACCAAGGCTATCGCCAGGAAGTTGATAACGACAGTTCGATGACTGAAACGTTCGCCGGCATAAAGGTAGCCATCCGGAATGATCGCTGGGAGGGAGTGCCAGTGATCCTGTGGACCGGCAAAGGACTCTCCGAAAAAGCCACTGAGATTTGTGTGACGTTTAAGTCAAAAGACGGTGTACCAGCTAACCGCCTGCGTTTTCGCATCCAGCCCAACGAAGGCATAGAGCTGGAGCTGCTCACCAAAAAACCAGGTTTCGAAACAGAGCTCCAACCAGTCAGCATGGATTTCTCATACCAGGCTAATTTTGGCGACCATGGTCATCCGGATGCGTATGAGCGGGTGTTAGTTGATGCTGTGCGCGGCGATCATACATTATTCTCGACCGGTCCGGAGGTCTTGGAGGCTTGGCGCATCGTCCAGCCGGTTCTGGCAGCATGGAGCGAGCATAGTGACGATCTGGCCAGTTATCCGCTTGGTACGCCAGGCACTCAGTTGGCCAGCCATTTACAAGAATAATTTGCTACACTAGAAGCTGATGATCACCTATCTACAAGCATTAATTCTTGGCCTGGTGCAGGGGATAACTGAGCTGTTTCCTATCTCCAGCCTGGGGCACTCGGTATTAATCGCCTGGCTACTCAACTGGCACAGCATTTTGGCCTCGGAGAGCAGAAGTGAGTCTTTCTTCTTGTCATTCTTGGTCATTCTACATGTGGCAACCGCCACGGCTCTACTGGTTTTCTATCGTCATACTTGGCTACGCATCATAAAAGGCTTCTTCAGCTCAGTGCAGACCCGACAGGTCGATAATCCCGACAGCCGTCTGGCTTGGTTGCTTATTGTAGCAACCATACCGGCCGGTATCATCGGTCTAGCGTTTGAGCATATCTTGCGCACCCAGTTCGCCAAGCCCTTGTCGGCTATTATTTTCTTGCTTATTAACGGCTGCATCCTGTTAGTGGGCGACCGCTATCAACGTAATCATCAACCAAAACGACAACGCACACAGAGCCTGCGCAATACCACCGAGCAGGTCAGCGCCAAGCTAACCTTTGGGCGAGCCGTGTTAATAGGTGTGGCCCAGATTGGCGCACTCTGTGCCGGCATTAGCCGTTCGGGCATCACTATGGTCAGCGGCATGTACAGCGGCCTGGAGACTGAGGACGCGGCACGCTTCTCATTCCTACTAGCAACGCCCATTATTTTTGGGGCTGGGCTAGTCAAACTACCTGATTTCTTTAGTCATCTTGACGCCGGCGTGCGCGGCCAAATCCTAGTGGGCGGCATCGGGGCAGCCATTGCGGCGTACGTGGCAGTCAGATATCTCGATAAATATTTCCAAAATAAGAGCCTGCGGCCGTTCGGTATGTACTGCATCTGTGCCTCGCTAGCACTATTGGCTCTTGGTCTGGTCCGTGGGCACTTCTAGGAGCGCCACCTGATGATTATCGATATCCTAATTGTTCTTTTTGGCTTGAGCGCGCTGTACCGGGGGCGGGAAATTGGCTTCGTACGGCAGCTGTTCTCCACGATTGGCTTCTTCGGCGGGCTATTTATAGGGGCGTGGCTGGAGCCGCATACCGTTAGCCTCGTGCACAATTCAACGAGCCGAGCCCTTGTTACCTTGGCGACGACTCTTGGTTGCGCATTATTATTGCTAACTATCGGTGAATTTATCGGCCTTCGCCTCAAGCATCGCGTGCTCCTAAAACGGATTAACGTGTTCGACAATGGTTTCGGAG
>DATHNF010000028.1:0-15905 GCA_035486285.1 Verrucomicrobiia bacterium
CGTACTACCTGACCAGTAACTTAATTCGTGTCCTCAGCGAGACTTCCAACCCACCCGCAGCCGCCGCCTTGCTTGTCCAGAAAGAAGTTGCCCAGCGGGTAGCTGCCCAACCTGGCGATATGTCAATACTGAGTGTGACGGCCCAGTTCTACTGGCAAGTTAGCTTGGGCCGGGAAGTACCAGCCCACTTCTTCGAGCCGGCACCGAAAGTCGACTCGCAAGTCGTGATACTGAAGCGTCGCCCGGAATTATTATTTACTGATATAGATCCCAAAGATCTCTTCAGGCTAGTCAAAGCCGGCTTCGCCCAACGCCGCAAAACGCTTCTTAACAGCCTCAGTGGCGGCCTGCATTTGAGTCGCGATGAAGTCCAGGCAATTTGCCAGACTGCTAATATTGTCCCCAATCGTCGTGCCCAAACCCTCAGTCTCGACGAATGGCACACACTCTACCGAGCACTCCATACTTGATGCGTTAAGTATTGAGGATTACACTGATAGTATGGGTCCCACGAATAATCTAAGCTATCTCGTGCATCACATAGCTGGCGTCATGGGCCGGCAGTCCGACCAGATTCTGCAAGAGCAGCTTGGCATTGGTCTCAGCCAGTTCAAAATCCTCATGGTGCTAGAATGGAATCCGCACGTTCAACAGCGGGCGATCGCCGATAGCCTCGGCCAGACAGAAGCCAGTATCAGCCGCCAGGTCAAATTGCTAATTGCCAAAGGCTTGCTGGCCTCCAGGCCTGAGCCACGTAATCGCCGCAAACACATCACTACCCTGACTCCACTCGGCATGCAAATTACCGAAGCCGCTAGCGCCATCATGCGCCGTAGTTTTGGCCCCGAATTCGCCAACCTCGGTGATGACCAACTGCTGCAACTGGTTGCTGGGCTACAACACCTGCACCGCATCGTCTGCCGTCCCGGTAAGCTTGGTGCCTGTGACCACCCCCTCGGTCTGTAAAACATTAGCGTTTATTTGCTAAAAGTGCTATAATGTTGGTTGTCACGAGGTGACTATATACGGGGCTGAATTTTAAGCTCGACGTTGGACTTTATCGGTTAGATCAGCAGGTCGCTTGTCAGCGTATAGGCAAATTTCTATAAGTGCAAAACTTACAGATCGCGTAGCTAGCTTGGCGAACAGTGTAAAAGCTGCTTTTGCTATGCCTAGCTTCGCACCAGCTATAGCTTAATTGTTACAGCCGCGCTGAACTTGATGCCAGATAACGCGAAAGCGCGCTATATTTTCTGGACGCTCAGCTAGAATTATCCTAGCTAGCTGCTAAGACTTTGGATTGCTGCAGTGGAATGTTTGTTCGTTTCTATCCCCACTGCTTAAGAACCCAAAACGAACTATGCCTGTAGACGACTAACCAAGATAAACCGGCGGACGTGGGGGCAGTACCCACCAGCTCCACCATATTTATGCATAAGATGACCTCTAGAAATGGGGTCGTTTTTTGTTGAAATTTGTGGCGGCAAAGTTTATGCTTAGAACATTGTTTTTAATGAAGGGAAACGGACAATATGAGTAGCGTACAGAAGGATCAATCAGGTTTTGGCGCCATTGGGTGGTTGGTAGCTCTGGTGGTTGTATTGCTTGTAGGCGGCGCGGGGTACGTGGTTTACAAGGACCATCATAAGACAGCCGCGACTACCACAACCGTTGAGCAACCTGCCAAATCTGCGAGTAGCTACACACCAAATTAGCCAACTGGCCAAAATGTAATTTCTTAAGCAGTTTCTAATATTCACGGGCTAGGCTTAAGTCCGTGAAACGGTTTGTTAAAACGACCTTCTTAGTAGCCCTGCTAGCCTCCTTAGCGATTGTGAGCGCTAAATATTTGCCGCATGCCAGCGCCAAGGACCTCAAGCCGCCGCTAGCAACGAGCCAAACTGCGACCACCAGCCGGGCCACTACGGTCCAATCGCTACCGACAGTGGTGGCTGACATGAATGCCGCGATTACTGCTGATCCAGATGGCCTGACAACGGCAGCCACATTTATTGACCTGGACAACGGCCAGCAATATAACAGCGGCGCGACCACCACGCTCTTCAAGGCGGCCAGTACTGCCAAAGTTTTGGCGGCTGTTGATTATTTACACGAAGTAGAGCAGGGGCAGGCAACACTGAGCCAAGACATTGACGGTACGAGCGCCCAGCAGCTTATGCAGCAAATGATTGAAGTCAGCGACGACCAAGCCTGGGCCGACCTGAACGACTATCTGGGGGACCAGCAACAAAGCTATGCGACTAGCGTCGGCCTCAGTAGTTTTACCGGTGGTGAGTACAACACCATGACGGCTGCCGACATGGCCAAGCTACTAGCCGAACTTTACCAAGGAAAGCTTATCAATAGCACTGACCGCAGCCTGCTGTACACGTATATGGCCAATACCACCAGCACGAACCTCATACAAGCCGCCCTGCCAAGTGACGCGACCGTATATCACAAATATGGCCAGTTATGGGGCTACTTGAACGACGCCGCCATCGTTAATTATCGGGGCCACCATTTCGCGCTCGTGATATTTACTAATAATGGCGATGGCACTACTGATGAATACAATGATCAGGTTACACTCATCCAGAGTATTACTCAAGCTGCCTTCAAAGATATTACCGCCAGCTAAACTTTGTCCCCGTTATAGTTGATTAAATAGCCGCAATGCACTACTATCCTATGCTTAGAGTTTAAAGTTACACAAGTTAGGATAGTTAGTGAGAGAGTTTAGCCCAGTTGAATTTACAGTAGTAAAACCCCTTGAGTTGCCCCCGGATTACCCGAAGGATGTTACGAATCTAAGCCAGGTATGCGTAGTCGGCGTGTTCGACGAGACTAAATGGAGTATATCGGCTGTTCAGTATCATAGGCTTACAGAGAAGGACCCACCACAGCCCATACTTGGTTTGATAGAAACGGCTACAGCTTGTGACCGAGAATCCGCGTTTGATACGAGCGTCAGATGGATAGAGGAGTCAGAGGTCACTGGCTGGGTGCCCGATCGGACCAGTCTCACTGATCGTTATCCTGAACGAGTAGTACGAAACTTGATGTTTGGTAGGCTTCTATTTGAGCGGAAGGCCGCCGCCCCAGAACCGGCCGCAGCAGCATCCGAACGATCTCTCCCGGCACGAGTTGTCCGGCGGGCAGGTACCGGGCTGCTTGACCGAATGCTATACCCAAGGTGAGCAGTAACGAAAAGCCGCTGTCCGGTTATCGAACAACGGCTTAAGGTATCCGGCCTACTTAGGCAGGCGTAAGGGGTGAGAAAGAGGTGCTAGGCGCGTACCTCCCGCGCGTAAGCGTACATTGCCTGCCCGTTAGATCTAGGACTTTTCAATGGATTACCCCCTTTCTCTGTTTGAGCTTTCGTAGCCCGGCACTTTTCAGGCAGACTCTGAAAGTTCTTGAATTGTTAATGCTTAAATTATACAGCATAGGCTGAGTGCGCCGCAAACCTATCCTTGTGTAAGGAATAGCTGTCTGTTATACTAACGGGGCTAGAAAAGCTGCTAAATAACGGTTCCGTTAGTTCTAGAGTTAATTAAGTAATTTAAAGTACGTGTTTCAGAGGCGCAGCTAACTGGTTTGCCATGTTACCTCAGTCACGCAGGAGTGTAAAATATGGCAACCAAACTATTTGTCGGTTCCCTAGCATGGGGAACTACTGATGACAGCTTGAAGGATTTCTTCGCAGCTGCCGGTACTGTGGTATCGGCAAGCGTCATCATGGACCGCGAGACCAATCGTAGCAAAGGCTTCGGTTTCGTCGAGATGTCGTCTGACGATGAGGCCAAAAAGGCAGTCGAAGAACTGAACGGCAAAGAGCTCGATGGCCGTGCTATCGTGGTCAGCGAAGCCCGCCCGCGTGAAGAGCGTCCTCGTGGCGGCGGCTTCGGCGGCGGCAACCAGCGCTACTAAGCTTCCAACCAAGCAGTTAATAGGTTGTAAAAACCCGGTGTTCTCCACCGGGTTTTTGTTTGTGACAAAGCCAAGACATACTCTTTATGCCATAGTTCTTGAGCTGTTACCAAAATATCAACCAGCATTAGCCGGGGTGTCTAATCGTTCTTGAGCGCGGTGACAATGCTTTGGGCGTCGGCAATGGCGGCTTGGATATCGGTATGAGCAGTACTGAGTTGGTTACGGTCGCCGCTGAGAACACTGTGATTGCTATTGTAATCGCTAGGTTGTAGGCCAATAACGCTAGACTCGATGCTGCTGGAGATAGCCTGGGCTGCCGCGACCTTGCTGTTGAGATCGCTGAGTGAGCTCTGTAAGCTGGTAACAGCCTTGCCGCTGTTCTGAGCAGCGGTTATGCGGCTCTGTAGATTGGTGGACAAAGCACTTAGTTTAGCCTCGGCCGTTTGTTGGTCGTCGGCAGTTTTGACCAGGTCTACTTTTGGTACGATGAGAGCGTAAACCCGGTAGTCAGTAATAATACCTTGGGCATCAGTGCGGGCAGTGGTGACATCAGTATCGGCATCCAGCTTGGTCTTAAGGCTAGTGAGGTTACTAATTTCACTGCTGACTTCGCTGTTCAAGGAGCTTTTGTCGCTACTAGTGAGTTTAGCTGCCCCATTTATTTTGCTGCTTAACGTGTTAAGCGTGTTAAGCCGGCGCGTAATTTCACTATTACCACGGTTAATGATGAGGTTCAACGTTGCTTGGTTAGCGGTGCTTTTTTCGGTGCTGGCAGTGGTATTAGTCTGGAGCGCGCTGGCCGGTACTGCAGCCAGGCTGGCGGCACCGAATAGTATGCTTACGGCGAGGCTGAATTGTTTGAGAGAGATTCGTTTCATAATGTTCCTTTGGTTACTATAGGTAAGTTTACATGTAGCGGCTTAAAATTTACTGAGGGACAGATGTAAATGTTGACTGGTCATTCAGGCTACTAGTGCTAGTATTAAGGTCCTGACTACTCTGAGCATTAGCGCTGTTAATGCCATTCAGGTCGCTCTGTAGGCTTTGGTTATCGGTGCCGCTGCTGGTCGTGGTGGCAGTTGACGGTTTAGCGTTTTTGCTAAATTGAGGACCGCTGTTATTGCTGGTCGTGGTGGCAGCATCAAGTGCCTTGTCACTGCTTTGCTTGGTGTGGTATACATACCAGCCAACGAAACCGATGACGGCTACGATGACGATAACGAGTACGGTTTCAATGGCGCTGAAACCTTGCTGGTCGTGTTTAGAAGAAGCCATGGATGTCCTTTATGTATAGTGTTTATGCTTTTATCGATTGTACGCCAGCTCATTAGTAGAATCAAGACTGTCATTAGGGGGCGCATTGTTTCAACTTGACCGGATACCTGTCAGCCAGTAGTCTGGGAACATGTCAACCTTCCACAAAGCCAAGGAATTAGTTACTAGAACATTTCAGCTGTCCTTTCGGCCAGACAAAGAGTTGGTTGCCGAGGATGTTCGGGCTGCTCGTGATTACATCGCAGGCTACTGGACCAAGGTAGAGCGCTTTCACCCGAAGGATGACGAAAGCTTGCTCGGCTTGCCTAAGCCCTACCTAGTGCCGTCATATCGTGCGAAGACTGGCTTCGACTACAATGAGCTGTACTACTGGGATAGCTATTTCATGGTGCAGGGAATTTTGGACGCCGACCATCAGGAACTAATCATGGGAATTTTGGAAGACCTGATGGCTCTATTCAAGCGCTTCAAAGTAATCCCGAATGCCTCACGGACCTATCTTATGGGGCGCTCGCAGCCGCCCTTCTTGACAACCTTCATCTTCGACCTGTACCAACAGTATGACTTGGACGAGAAGTGGCTGAAGCAAGCTATGGATTTGGCGAGACAGGAGTACGAAGTAGTCTGGATGGGCGTCAAGAAGCCAAATGAACGCCAGGTCTACCGTGGCTTGAGCCGTTACTACGACATCAATTACCTGCATGACTTGGCCGAGGCGGAAAGTGGCTGGGACATGACGCCACGCTTCGACCGGCGGGCGCTAGACTTTTTGCCAGTTGACCTGAATGCTTTGCTCTATAAGTACGAAACCGATTTCGCCCGTACGGCCCGGATCTTTGACGACAAACGCGAAGCCGCCCGCTGGGATGACGCCGCCCAGTTGCGCAAAAAGACAATGAACGAACTGATGTGGGACCGTACCCGCGGCCTCTACTACGACTACAACTATGTTAAGAAGAAGCGCGGCGGTGTCAGCAGCCTAGCGGCCTATTTCCCGATGTGGGCTGGCATGGTTGACGATAAGCAGGCTGCCAGTATGGTCAAGGCACTGCGCCGTTACGAGAATAAGGGTGGTCTGGCTACTACTGACGCCTTGCCGCTCGGCCAGTTCGTGTTGGGCAGCATGCCGACGCAGTGGGCGTATCCGAATGGCTGGGCGCCACTACACTTCATTGTGGTTAAAGCGCTGGAACGTTATGGCTATCACCAGGACGCTCGCCGGATTGCCATGAAATGGCTGAAGACTAACCTTTACTGGTTCAATGACCAGCACGTGTTCCTTGAGAAGTACAACGTCGTCTCGCCCGAAAAGCCACCAGTCAAAGGCCTCTACCCCTCCCAAACCGGCTTCGGCTGGACTAACGCCGTCTTCGAGCGCTTCTGCCAAGACTACATTGACCGCCCTTTGTAGACAAGGATTAAAAAGAACTTAAATTCGCTGTAAAATTTAGCTTTCTAGTTTTCGTTTTGCCCCCACCCGCCTATAATTAAAACTCTAATAAAGAGGCGTTATGGCAGACCAAACTACTAACGATAGCAAAGACCCGGACGTAATTGCCCGGACGGCAATTACAGAACTGGTTCCCGGAATCATCCGAGAACTGGTACCACAGATTATTAATGAGACAGTGCCAGGTATCATCCACCGGGAAACTGCTGACATTCGCGCTGACGTAAAGATTATCAAGCGTGTCCAAGGACAACAAGGCATGATGCTGCGCGCCACCCAAACTGACGTCAACCATCTCAAGACCAGCTACCGCCAGCAAGCCGAAGGCATGACCAAGCTCGGCGTCCTGCTTGAGGATCTAGAACACCGCTTCATGGGCACCACCGAACTCAATTAGCAAATGCACTACAGCAGCCTTATCACTTATGTAATAATATGTAGATGAGTAAAACGCTAACTATCAAACAACCGAACACTCTCAGGGGTAGTTATGAAGTTTATGATGGTGGTAATTTAGTAGCTAGCCTTAAAACCAACGGGCTGTTCAAAAAGAAGGGACTGGCTACTATCCAGGGCCAAGAATGGGAATTTACTTTGCCGAACCCGCTTGGTCGTAGTATCGTAGCCACCTCTAGCACCAGCCCGGCTGTTATTTTTAAGACTGATTTTCTACGTTCTTCAGGCGACACACAAATCAATAGCGAAAAATATTTTTATAAAAGGGTTACCAATAAAATTAGCCCTGCCAAAATTAAACCGTTGGCCAATGTTTGGCTTAATGACAATCAGGAAGAAATAATTACCCTTCACTTTAATACTCTCATGAAAAGAGAAGGTACAGCAATCGTGTCAGACACCGCATTAGCTACTAACGCCGACTACTTACTGTTAATGCTTCTAGCTCTTTTTAGATTGAGGGTTGAATATAGCAGGAGCATGTAAGCTGGAATAATTCAAGGCCTTCAAAAACCACGGCCTAGTAATAACTGAACTATGAATAAACCACCAAAGCCCACAAGCTTGGAAGAGTACCAGCAGCTTATCCGGGAGTTGGTGCTGGAGCGCGGGTATGACAAGGAAACAGTGCCGGAAGTGTTTACACTGCTGGTTGAAGAGGTTGGGGAACTGGCGAAAGCCATCCGCAAGGTGAATGGGCAGAAGGTCGGTACGCACTCCCAAACATATGAAGTAGCCGATGAGCTGGCCGATATCTTCTGGTTACTAATCGATCTTTGTAATCGTCTCGACGTTGATCTCGAGCAGGCCTTTCGTGACAAGGAGACGAAAAACCAAACACGGAAGTACTCATGAGCAAACAGAGCGCCGGTATACTGGTCTTTCGCGGCAATCCACGGTCCGTTGAAGTATTGCTGGTCCATCCTGCTGGCCCGTTCTGGGCCAAGAAAGATACTTGGTCCATCCCCAAGGGGGAGCTTGACGAAGGCGAAGACCACTTAGCAGCTGCCTTTCGCGAGTTTGAAGAAGAGCTCGGCATGTTACCGCCTGCTGGCGAGCTGCTGGAGTTGGGCTCCATGAAACAGAGTGGCGGCAAGACGAACTATATTTGGGCCGTTGAAGGCGAGTTTAATGTCAAGCTTTTCAAAGGCAATACTTTCACAATGGAGTGGCCGCCAAAGTCGGGTCAACAGCAGGAGTTCCCCGAAAACGACCGTGCCGCCTGGTTTGATCTAGCCACTGCCAAGCGCAAGCTATTCAAAGCCCAGATCGTCTTCATCGACCGTTTGGCTGAGCGGCTAAAAATTGAAATGACACCCGAACCAGAGCAGCAATCGTTATTGTAGGCGATTTTTAATTAGTTCTGTAACCAGGTAGACTAGGTATAATGAGTAATTACTACGTCACGACGTCTATTCCCTATGTCAACGGTGAGCCACACCTCGGCCACGCCATGGAGTTCATAATGGCCGACGTGCTGGCCCGACGAGCGCGGCAGCAGGGCGAGATGGTTATCTTCAGCATTGGTACTGATGAGCACGGCGGCAAGATTGCCGAGAAAGCCGCTGAGCTTAAGCTGACGCCGAAAGCCCTGGCTGACCAGATGAGTGCTCGTTTCAGCCAGCTGGCCCAGAGTCTTAATATTAGCAATGATCGCTTCATTCGTACGACCGACGCTGGGCATGAACAACGGGCCCAGTTGATTTGGAAAGCCTTAGCGAAGAATATTTACAAAGACAAATATGTCGGCTGGTACTGCACCGGCGACGAAGCCTTTTTTAGTGAGGCCGAAGTTAAAGCTAATAACGGCGTTTGCCCTAGTCACAACCGGCCGTACGAGAAAGTTGAGGAAGAGAACTGTTTCTTCAAACTCAGTGCCTACAACGATCAGATCAAAAAAGCCATCACATCCGGCGACCTGCTGATTTTGCCCGAAACCCGACGTAATGAAATCCTTAGCACGCTCAAGGACGGTTTGACGGATATCAGCGTATCGCGCCCCAAACAAAAGATCGGTTGGGGTATCCCAGTGCCCGGCGATCCAGACCAGGTGATGTATGTCTGGTTCGAGGCGCTAATGAACTATATAACCGTGCTGGGCTACCCAGAACACGCTGATTTCAAGAAGTTTTGGCCAGCTAATGTCCAGGTCGTCGGCAAGGACATTATTCGTTTCCACGCCGGTATCTGGCCGGCCATGCTCATGGGCCTCGGCCTGGCGCTGCCTAAGATGCTCTACGTGCACGGCTTCATTAATGTCGATAACAAGAAAATGAGTAAGAGCCTGGGCAACTATATCTCGCCGGACGACGTTATTGCGAAGTACGGTACAGATGCTTTCCGCTACTACTTCTTGCGGCACATCCCGAGCTATAATGATGGTGATTTCACTTGGGAGACCTTTGAAGCGGCCTATAATAACGAGCTGGCTAACGAGCTCGGTAACGCTGTGCAGCGTACAGTCGTCATGGCTCAGAAATACCAGGATGGCGTGATTGGTGATACGCCGCCGCCGGAACACGACATCGCCCAGTACGAAGAGGCGCTGGCTGTTTGTCATTTCGATCGAGCGCTTGACGAAGTTTGGGAGCAAGTCCGCGGCCTGAACCAGTACATTGACGAAGAGAAACCATGGGAAATCGCCAAGCAAGGTGACACTGACCATTTGCGCGAAGTTCTGGCATATCAGGTTGGCTCGCTGCTGCAAATTGCTGACTTGCTGGAACCCTTCCTACCTGATACTGCCGCCAAAATTAAAGCTGTCTTCCACGAAGGGCTGATCACTCCCCTAACTGGCACCCTATTCCCCAAGCAAGAGTCTACTGCGACGCCAGAGCCAGCTCAATAATCAGATTGTGTGAACCGAACAAACGAGACTGCCGCGCTTCTTCAAGCGGTACCCAGCCGGCCCACTTGGCGTCGTCCTTGCCGCGGACGGCAGGCAATGACCCATGATTGCCCAGGTTAATGAGTAGGGCGGTTGTCTCTGGCCAAGCGTGTGCTGTCATGCGAAGATCAACTACCAGGCCTTTGTACACGATAGGAGCCTCATGATGGTCGCTGACATCAAGTGTCGTTTCCTCTTTTAGCTCACGAAGACCAGCAGTGCGGGCCGGGTCGTCTTCTCGGGCTAAATCGTCCTCAGGGTCAACAAAGCCGCCAGGCAGTGCTAAAACACCCAGGTCAGTACGTTCGACAAGCAGGATGTGGCCAGCTTTGATAACAACCGAATCGGCTGTGTAATTTGGCCCCCAATGGCGATAAAACTCTCTACCGGTGACTACACCGATTTGCGGATCGGTAACCATTTCTTCTAGCCAGGGGTGTATTGGCCTCCCCAGTTGATCAGTTGCTAACCCTGAGTCCTGAATAGCTGCGTATTCGCCAGGACTCGGCCAAACTGCACCAGTATCTGACCGACCGAAACCAATATCCGGCCGGCAATCATGCGAATGATCGAGCGCCAAAGCAAACAGCCGATCATCAAATGCAGGATACCCAGGATATTGCTGCACAGCTAAGGCTGTCGCCAGTGCCGCTAGGTGCCGGTGTTTGAGCGACTCATTTGCAGCAGTCATAGTTTCAGACTGCGGCAGTGATTCGTTGGAAGACATGCTGGTACTCCTTTACTTTTTCTGCAGGACCGGTGTGTTTGCCGGCGTTGTCACTTAGTTTAACAGTGTCGGCCTCTTGGCCTTCGGCAGTTTTGACATGAGTGACTTTCATGACAACGTTCAGTGGCTGCAGCCCCAAATCATTAGTTAGGGTTGTGCCCCAGCCGAAGATGATATTGATACGACCCTTAAAGTGATTGTTCAGGTCGACAATCTGCTGCATATCGAGCCCGTCGCTGAAAACTACCGTCTTAGTCTCTGCATCAATGCCATTACTATCATAAAAGTCAATCAACCTTTCTCCAAATGCTACTGGATCGCCGGAATCATGACGGACGCCGCGCCATTGTCTAGCTTGCTTTGGGGTAAAGTCTTCGAAAAAGAAGTCACTACCGAAGGTGTCGGTGAGCGCAATCGCCAAGTCGTCGCCGTACCGTTCGTGCCAATCCTGTAGGAATGTATTGTGGGAATCCCGGATATCCTCGCCACGGGCGTCGGCTAGTCCGGCATACAGCATGGGCATTTCGTGGGCGAATGTACCAATTGGCTTAAGGCCCATTGTATTAGCCAGGGCCACATTACTGGTACCTAATAGATTGTCAGGGCACTCTGTTTGCAAACGCTGTAAGACATGCCGCTGCCAACGAAAGCTGAAGTGCCGCCGTGTTCCAAAGTCGGCAATTTTAATATCCGGATTTGCCTGCATACTAGCGACCTTCTCATCTAGGCGCCGATCGCCCTCTTCGTATATTGCTGCCAGGTCCAAACCGTTAGCCCGTACATAATTCTCGAAGTACATTTCGTTGGCTTCGCTCATGACTATTGTTTCCCAAAAGGTCACTTCTGAGCTTTTGCCGGTAGCCGTAATTGCCAGGTCACCTGTGGCTTCGTCGTGTGTGACCCTTGCTGGCGGCAAACCTTCCTGTTGTAAGTGGCCCAGGAAAGCATCGCTGAATACCCGATCGCCCGTGCTGTTAACAAGAGTAGCGAAGTAATCAATCTCGTCAGGCTGCCAGTCATACTCACGGATAGTGTCAAGCCGTCCTTGCAAGCCGTCTACACTAATGTAATCCTCCAGTCGCTGCTCGCCCCTGTTCTTGAAGGTAAAGGTTACCGTTGCTTGTGGTTCTTTCTCGTAGGCCAGCTGGCTCATGGTCGGTTTGTAGTAATCTAGGCCACGACTGACCAACATAGTGTCTTCGCGGGATGGGCCGTATTCGATGCTGCTCATTGGATTATCTCCGGCAGGCTGGCGAAGACCTCTGCTTGTGCTTGACCAGTTGTTATCAGGCGTATACCCATAGCGCCCAAGTGTTCTAAGCAGGCTTCCCGGTCCTCGGCGACAATCGATTCTGCGGCGTCCGTCACAATTGCGACTTGAAATCCCTGTTCGTGCAGGTCAATAGCTGTTTGGTCGACGCATAGCGGCCGCTCTTTGCTACCAATGGCGATGCCGCCCAAGTAGAGGTGGTCGGTTCCTCTGAAGCGGAGGTAGTCAGGTAGTAGCACGTCGCCACCCATTTCGGGAATAATGGCATGTGCTAGTGCGCCGGTGTAGCTTTCGTCTTCTGCTGGTGTCCGTGCGATGACATCACCCTTTATGAAATGTCTGGCAATTGCGCCCGCCGCGATCAATTCAGGGTGCAATGCTGAGCCCGGCGTGTCCTTGATGCCGTGTTCCGGCCAGGTGGTAACGAAGTCCGGATTGTCTGAAATATGAGCCGTACCCTTCAGATGGGCATCCTGGGTGGTCGCGACTAGCATGCCGTGCTCGTACGTCCTGGTTAGTTTATTGAGCGGGGCAACGATACGTTGTCCGTTAGGGGCGGGCAATTCGCCAAACCCCTCGACACCAAGCCGCTCACCTTCCACCGCAGGCATGAAACAACGCTGAGCATCGATGATTACAAGCGCTTTATTGTGATTCATAACGACCTACCTTTCTTAGTAATTGTTACTTACACACTAAGTGTGATATACTCAGGGTAGTTGATAGTTAGTGTATTGTCAACACTATTTATATTTTGTATAGGTAGAATATTGAATAACAAGGGTCGCAAAGAGCAATAATTTGATATTAAACTAAATTTATTGTATATTTTAAGGAATAAGGAGCCTACCAATGGCAATGCCAGAAGACCTAGTATTGGTACGACACGGACATTCCGAAGCCAACCATAGCCAGAAGCTTGAAAAGGCCGCGGCAGAGCAAGTGCCCGATGAATACTATGACCGCCACAATTGGCAGCAACGGCTGACGCCTCAGGGTGTTGGCCAGGCACAAATGGCTGGCGCTTGGCTGGTTGAAAATATCGGTAAACCCGAAGAAGCATTCGATAAGCGGTACGTTTCACCCTTTATTCGTGCCCGAGAAACGGCAGCTCATGTCGGCGGTCTGGCCTGTGAATGGCTGGTTGACGATCGGATTGTTGAACGGAACTGGGGAACGTATGGCGCGACGCCATTTGCCGAGCGGGCTGAAATATTTGCCAGAACTGACCGAATGCGCCAACAAAGCTCCTGGTATGCCCAACTTGATGGCGGTGAGAGCCTCTCCGATACGGTATTACTAAGAGTGCGGGACTGGTTTGACACACTGCACCGCGAAGTGGCCCAACATGATGCCGAGAGAGTATTAGCCGTAACCCATGGTGAGCTGATGTGGACGATACGCTATGCCTTGGAGCGTATGTTACCCGAAGAGTGGGACACTACCGAGGCTGACAAGAAGCAGCGTATTAATAATGGCTCCATCATATGGTACAGCCGTCGAAACCCTGAAGATCAAACTGATGTTAGAGGGAAATATGGCTGGCGGCGAATGGTGTACCCTGACAATGAAAGCCGTTCACCGTTTGGCGGCGCATGGGTTCCGCTCCAGAACAGCCGGCGTTTTAGCGGCCAACAGCTTTTGCAGAGCGTTGAAGCTGTACCTCGTTTCTACGAAGACGATTTAGTCGAAGCTGCGGGCTAGAGATTCCAGCGACTGCTTGTTGAAGGCATAGAGCCGGGCTGGGCGGTGAGCGCCTTCGCGTTTCATTTCGCTAGTTTCGTGGATGAGATCAAGGCTGAGGAACTTTTTGCGGAAGTTGCGCTTATCCAGAGGCCGACAGAGAACTGCTTCGTAAGCTGACTGCAGTTCGCTCATGGTGAAAAGGGGATCTAATAACGCAAAAATGGCGTTCGTATACGAGACTTTGCTTTGCAGCCGCTCATGGGCATATTTGACAATGTCCTTATGGTCGTAGGCCAGCTTCGGTAGGTCACTGACAGGGAAGAATTGGGGGTTTTGGGTGGTTTTGCTGTGCTCCGCGACAATGTCTTTACTCAGGCCCATGTAGGTCACGCTGACTGCGTGACCACGGGGATCACGGGCTACGGTATCGAAGGTGTAGAGCTGTTCAACCAGTTTGAGGCTGCTGGTTTGGATGCCGGCTTTGGTTAGCAGGACGCGCTGCATGGCGTCGTGGGTGGTTTCACCACTCGCGTCATAACCGCCGGGCAGTGCCCACTGCCCTTCGAAAGGTTCCTGAGTGCGCCGGATCACCAATACGCACAGTTGATTATCAATGAGCTGGAGGATGACACTGTCAACGGTCAAAACGGGCGCTATGTATTCGTTGGTGTATTCCATACAGTTATAGTCTAACGCTTAGTGGCTATTTGTACCAGTTAGGGCTGGTATTGGGGGCCATGCGCAGGTCGCTACGCGGGCTGTCAGCTACAGTACCGATTTTCGGGCCGTTCGGTGCGACATCGCGCTTCCACTGGCTTCGAGTATATTTCGCCGCGAAGCCATCAAGCCATTGGCCGATAGTAGCTTCATCATACGTATCGCCATATGCCCGGAGGGCGAGGTAACCAATCTTTGCCAGCCGGCTGCCATAGCGGTGAAGTTCCTTATGAAAGAAATCGATTAGCTCGTAGGGACCGTTGATGTCTTCGGTGCCTTGCGATAGATCGCCGTTCCCAGTCAATTCAGGCGAAATAGGTGTAGCAACAATGTCATGTAATATGTCTCGCGCGTCACCGTCGACCTTACGTTCGGCCACCCAGCTCACCAGATTTCTGACAAGGCTCTTTGGCACCCCGGCATTTGGGTTGTACATGCTCATGTGGTCGCCATTAAACGTGCACCAACCGATAGCTTTTTCACTCAAATCGCCCGTACCCTGCACAAAGCCACCGGTGTGATTGGCGTACTCCATAAGCAAGGCGGTCCGCATGCGCGCTTGGGCGTTTTCATAGGTTATGTCTTCGGTTTTTTGATCGTGGCCGATAGCTGCTAGCAAGTTCATCGACATATTGCCTATTGGTATGACCCGGTGGCTAGTACCAAGCGCTTCCGCGAGTTTTACGGCGTTATCTTGGGTGCGCTCGCTGCTGGCCGGCCCAGGCATAGTTACGGTCTGGATAAAACTGGCCGGCTTGCCAAGTAACTTGGTGGCTTCGAGCGCAGTTAGCAGTGCTAGTGTAGAATCAAGGCCGCCGGACAAACCCAAAACAATCGATTGGGAACCGGCATCCATAATGCGTTGCGCGAGGGCATGACTCATAATGCTGAATATCTCTTCGCAGCGGGCATCGAGCCGCTCTGGATTACTCGGTTTGTGGGTGCTTTGCTCAACGCGGCGGTGAACGATAGCATCATTCGGCATCGGCACGCTAAGCCCGATGGTCCTATATGGCGAATCGGTTTGGTACTGCAATGCCTGTTTAGCCCAGGTCTTGTTTGTTAGGCGGTCGTGCTCGATGTAGGTACGGTCAATATCGTAAATGAGCGGGGAGGTATCGTCGCTGAGTGGTTTACGCTCGGCAACCAGCCGGCCGCTCTCGCCAATTAATTGGTGACCACCGTACACAACATCGGCGACTGACTCGCCACGACCAGCCGAGGCATAAACGTAACCAGTAATCAATTTACCGCTTGTTGCTGCTACCAGTAGCCGCCGATAATCGGCTTTGCCGATGACTTCATCACTGGCAGAGAGGTTGACAATGACTTCCGCGCCAGCCAGGGCCGCATACGTGGCAGGGTTGATTGGCGCGAAGACATCTTCGCAAATTTCGGCTCCTACTTTCGTGCCATTTATACTAAATAGCAGGTCAGTACCAAAGGGCGCGGCTACCTGGCCAATTTCCATCACTTGGTTCGTGACGTTTTGCCCGCTCGT
>DATHNF010000029.1:0-10107 GCA_035486285.1 Verrucomicrobiia bacterium
TACCAGAGGTGCTAAAATTAATTGATGGCAAACTTTTCTTTTGACGTGGTCAGCGACTATGACAAGGCGGAGATGAATAACGTCTTCGATCAGGTGCAACGCGAGATTGTTAACCGTTATGACTTCAAAGGTACACCGGCTGCCGTCGAATGGCTCGACGGTGCTAAAACCGGCCTCAAAATAACCGGCGGCGACTGGCAAATCGATACCATCCTCGACATTGTCCGCAAGAAGCTGGCTGCCCGCAATCAGAGCCAGAAAGTGCTTGACGTATCACGCGAGGTTGTCGAGAGTAATTTGAGAGCGACGCAAGAAGTGCCGTTTGTCAGCGGCCTTGGCCAGGATAAAGCCAAGAAAATCACCGCCTTAATCCGCGACAAACACCCCAAAGCCAAGACCCAAATCCAAGGCGAGGCTGTCCGTGTCACTAGCAACAGTAAGGATGACCTCCAAGCCATCATGCAACTCCTACGCGCCACCAATTTCGACTTTCCGCTCAGCTTCACGAACTTTCGATAGGCGCGATTAACTCGTAACCGTTCGTCAAATCTGAGTGTACGATATACTTAAGCATATGCCGGACTCACCTGATCTGCTTACCCAAGCCAAGGCAGTGTTGGCCATGAATGACCGGGGCAATTACACCCAGCCAGCACATGGCTTATACCCGCACCAGTGGTTATGGGACAGTTGCTTCATCGCCATCGGCCTCAGACACCTGGATGTTGAGCGGGCCAAGATGGAGCTACTGAGTCTGTTGCGGGGACAGTGGCATAATGGCATGCTGCCAAACATTGTCTTTCGTGACGATCCACAGTACCGGACTGACCGTAATCTGTGGCGCAGTTGGTTAAGCCCCTATGCGCCAAACGACGTCACGACTACCGGCATCACCCAACCCCCAATACTAGCCGAAGCCGTCTTCCGAGTTGGCCAAAAGCTGGAGTGGCCCGAACGACGCCAGTGGTATGGCATGATGTACCCCGGATTGCTGGCCTATCACCAGTGGCTATACAAAGAGCGAGACCCGCACGGCGAGGGCCTAGTACTACAAATCCACCCTTGGGAAACTGGTCTCGACAACACGCCACCCTGGATGGCTGAGCTGCATGAGCATTTAATGCCCTTGTGGATTCGTTTGATCGAAAAGATGCGCTTGCAAGGAGTGATAAACCTGTTCCGGCGCGACACCAAGTCAGTGCCCATGGATCAGCGTTTTTCGGCTATCGAATCGGTAGCTATGTTCGACATCCAGTTACGCCTGCGGCGCAAAGCCTACGATATTAATAAGATTCTCGACCACTCGCTATTCAGCATTGAAGACCTGAACTTCAACAGTATCTTCATTCGTGCCAACACGCACTTGCGGCACATTGCCAAATCACTGCGCCAGGAGTTACCCGAAGTCCTGGACCACCAGATGCGCAAAACCGAAAAGACATTCGAGGAGCTGTGGGACCCGTATTCCGGCCAGTACTATTCGCGCGACTTCATCACCCACCGGCTGCTCAAAACCCCGAGTATCGCCACACTCTTGCCACTGTATGCTGGCTCGATTTCCAAAGAGCGGGCTGGCGAGCTGGTCAAGTTGCTGGAGAACAGCCACGTCTTCGGACCGACGTATCCAGTCCCCAGCGTGCCGCTCAACTCTTTCTGGTTTCAGCCGAAACGCTACTGGCAAGGTCCCGCCTGGGTCAATATGAACTGGTTGATTATCGATGGTTTGCGACGCTATGGCTTCAAAGACCACGCTGCTGCCCTACGCGAAAGCACCCTGGAAATGGTCAGCAAATCCGGCTGCTACGAGTATTTCGACCCAATCACCGGAGAAGCTGCCGGTGCCGAAAACTTCTCTTGGACTGCCGCCTTGGCTATCGACTTACTGAAGAAGGCTTAGCCGCTTTTTCCGGTGCTGCTATATACGGAGTGGAACCGGCCCAAAGACCTTCAAATAGTGCTACGAATAAACTGCTTAGCTCGGCCGATTCTATTAAGATGGCCGATTGTTCGTTTAGGGAGGTCACGATGGCAATCTTGTTATCAAACAGGATGGTCGTGGCGGTGAATCGTCTCTGCATTACTTCTGGCAGATAGCGTGGCTGGCGCTCGCTAATCTCCTGTCTGGTTAGCTGGCGGCCCCCAGGGTCTGGCCGTTCCCAGAGTGTTTTGCTCTTGATGCCGTGTCGCTTGCGTGTCACCAGATAATATTGAGCATACCGTTCGTCAAACTCACGGAAGAAGTTGTCCATCGGCGCGATGACCCGCCAGAGCGGCTCCTGGCAAAACAGCGCCATATCAACCACCGTCTTGATGCCTTGGATGCCTTCGAAGTGCCGGACGATTGTTTGGTTGGCGGCCGGCTGGACACTCTCCAGTTGCTTGAGTAGCTGGGCTAGTGTCCGGAGCTTGGTCTTAGCTTCCCGAACTTCGGCTTCGACGGCTCTTTCTAACTGATCCGGCGAAGAAAAGGTATAGAGCGTCCGGTTGAGCGACGAGACTTTGGCGACCAAGCCGCGTGCCGCCAGCAAGTCAAGATTATGATAAATAGTTGGCCGCTTGAGGCCGGTGCGTTTCTGCAGCTCATTCACGCCGACAGCATGAGCGTAAGCCAGTCCAGCCACGTACAATTTGGCCTCGGTCTTACCAAGCCCTAGAGCTTCCAATTGTGATAGCGTCTCTTCCATAGTGTCAATTATATCATGACACTATAAATTATTATATAACTCCTTAAATTATAAATGTGTCAGTAACTACTTATAGACACTCATTGTCAATGCGCGACTGACGATTTAAGCCGAGCATAGTGAATAAGGAGTCCGAGTTATGACAGCATACTCAGAACAATTACGATTAATTCCGCCGGAGACTAGTTTGGAGCGTACGCTTCGCACCGGAAATATAGATGTATTCGGTGCTTTGTCCTGCTCAATACAGGGTATGGTAACGATCTTTGATGACGTCTTGGCACGACCAGAACACTACTATCGCGAGGATAAGACGAGCAGTATATCCCCAGCTCCCTTCTTAGGTGAAACGATGCTGCGTCAATCCGTCGAAGCTGTATATCAAGGCACTTCTCAAGACATGTGGCAGATGCAAACCCCTTTATTTGATAGTGTCATACGCCACATGTCTAGAAAAGATCCTCCCGAAGGCACACTTACTGAGGGCATCGCCTATGAACTACAACGAGGTGTCCAACTAGAACAAGCAGCCTTGGATGTCCTACAAGATGCTACGAAAAGCCCGAGGTTCATCTTCAATGTCCTGCGCTCAGACAACGGCTTTAACGCCAAGGTCTTTTGTCTCATCATGGACGCGCCAGGTAAGATTCTGCATCTCAGTACCTTACAAGGCCAAGTCGAGGAGCCTGAGAAGGTTACAGGAGCCTTACGGCCACTATGCCGCGCTCAAGGTATTAAGCCAGTAACTCGACTGGAATGTGACTGGGGGTACGAGGAGGACCCAGACCCGCAGTACACCCAAAGCGACTATTTCCGCTATAACGAAGATTCAGAGGTGATGGTGCTCGCTCGTTTTCATGCCAGGATGTTTGATCAAAACCAATCCAGTGAGACGCCTGACGCGCCCCTCCCTGAAGGCCAACTAATATAAGCAGGAGAAAATTATGGAAAGATTAGATGCTAGACATGAGAGTGAGCCAGAGGCTCTACCAGTACCATTTGAACGCGCACGATTTTTGGATCCACTCGAAGCAGATAAAGAGCAGCTTTGGCAGGAATTGATTGTTACTTTAAAAGATACCGATGCGTGTACCAATGAGCAGCTTATTCCTATTTGGGTAGACGAGGCAATGCCACAGGTTATTCGGGACCGGGCAATGTTAGTAGCTCTCGGGGCTTGGCTGCCGCACTACGGCGAAGAAAGAGAAAGTTGGACATGGAACGGCCTTGGCTTATCGACTTCCACGAATATCACTAGGCACGCGGAGGTATATCCAGGCTTTCAGGCACAGCGGTTTGCCGATTGGCTGCTTGAAGCGTCTGCCTACCAACAGGCCACGGGCAAAGAGATGGACACATGGATGTTCGGCGAAGTGTCGCTCTACAATTTATCCATCGACCTATACGAGCTTGGTTGCTATAGCGACGAACAGCTGGAGCTGCTGATTGCGTCAGTCTCGCCTAATAGTCGACTTGTAGAATTTGCCAGTGACGATGAATACTTTGAGGAGCGTGTTGCCTCTGTAAAGGCTGGTGATGAGTTTCCTGTGCTTGCTGACGGACTCAGCCCGTTTGCGTGCCTGCCTTTTGAGAGCCGCTTCCGCCAGTGGTGCCTGAAACAATTAGCCCTTTGGGAGCAACATCGTGACGACGACAGGAGTGAACTACCAGAGTGGCTACGGCATGTCGACGATACCCAAGAACGCGCATTGTATGTTCAAATAGCTCGCGACTTGAGATCGCATGAATCGCTCAGTGTCCAATATCTTGACTGGAACGTTGTGCGACCGGGCATTGAACGATACGGCATCGAAATGCTATTCAGCAGCGAACAAGACGGTTTTGAATTAGCACACCACATACGCGAGGCCGACATCTGCAACGCGGTCATGGAACACCTCTTGACGAAGCGTGACGAAAGGCAAACAACGCCCAATCCGCCGAGGCCGCTTACCACCGACCAGGCGTTACTTGTAGATAGTTGGGCGCGCCACAAAGGACCGGAAGCCATGGGTGCCTTTGCCGAAGTAGAGTGGACTGCCACCGAGGCTGATAACGCAGACTTCAAGCGCAGGATGCAGGAACTTGCCGAGAGACGACAACGCGAACAGGAACAGAACCCTCAGCATATCGCTCAGCAGCAAGCCAAGACCAGATTCATAGAATTAGTGAACGCGCTACGAGCTTGACTAGTCTTCCAACTGAGGCTTGTCGAGGAGCAGCGGCTCAACGGAGGGGTCGGTGTCGGCGATCTTGACGATGTCGCGGTCGATTTTGCCAAGTTCCTTGTAGGTGGTGTTGAAGTGACCGACAGTGGTGCCCAGACTGCTGCCCAGTTTCTGCATATACACATTATGTGACAGTAGATGTTTGCTGAGCTGCTCGATGTTTTTCCGGATCTTCTCGGTGTCTTTGTGGATTTCGATTGATCTGAGCCCCTGCATGATGGTCTGGAGCATAGCAGAGAGGGTGCTGGGACCAACAATGGTGACCTTCTTATCCGCGGCGTACTGCATCAGGTTGCGGCCGCTAACACCGCCCAAACCAACCTTATTTGCCAGCAAGTCGTAATAGATAGCTTCGCTAGGAATAAACATTAGCGCCTGGTCGAGCGTGCCCTTACCCGGCTTGATATATTTGGCGGTCTCGTCAATCCGGCGCTTGAGGTCTTCCTTAAAGGCCCGGTCCAAGCCAGGCCGGGCTTCGTCCTTGGCCTCAACCAAACGATTGTAGTTCTCCAGCGGGAACTTACTGTCGACGGGTAGGACTTTGTCATCAAGCTTGATGACAGCATCAACTACCAAACCTTCGGCGATTCTGTACTGCAGCTGGTAGGTGCCGGGCGGCAGGATATTCTTGAGGATTTGATCGAGATAAAACTCGCCGATAACGCCGCGCTGCTTAGGGTTTTGGAGGACGTTTTGAAGAGTTTTGAGCTCGGAGGCAATGTCGCCAACATTCTTGTTGGTACCTTCTAGCTTGGTTAACTTCTCAGTGACTTCCTGGAGAATTTTAATACTGGCGGCCGACTGTGAAGCGAGCTGCTTGTTGCTAGCACCCAGCTGGTCATTCAGCTGTTTCTGCAACCCTTCTCGTAACTCGCCGACGGATTTATTCAGTTCGGTTAGGTCGGCCTTGATCAGCAACGAACTCTGCGAATCGCCCGACGGCCTGCGAAGAAGCAAGCCGAATAACACCAGCACCAAAGCCCCCAAAACTACGACCGCGATAATCATACTACTATTGTACAGCTAATTTAGCGGTCATGCTGGATGCGGCTTTTGGGTCTAAGCTTTCTGATAAGCAAATAGCTTAGTGCTCCGCAAATTACGGCCACCAGAAGGAATATAAACAAAATTATAGTCGATGTGTAGTGGTACAAACCGTCATTAATTTCGTTATCCATAACCTTTGCCAATAAAAGATAGTAACCGTCAAGCCAATGCCAGCCTGCTCCCTCAAACTCAAAAGGTAAAACCAGGAACCAAACAAAGCTTAATATGACAATAGACAGGGCTTTGTTTAATCTTCTCATACTCGCAGTATACCAATAACCAAGACTGCGGGATTTAGCTCTCGATGGTAACAGTAGTACCAACGTACGTCCAGTTGTAGAGCCAGGCGGCGGTAGCCAGGGGCAGTTCTACGCAGCCATGAGAGGCATCAGAAGAATCTGGGCTGATATTGCCGAAGGCGCTGTTCGGGCGCCAGGTAGCGTCGTGAAAGCCGTATGAACCGTACTGGTTGTGCAGGAAGGGCATCCAGTAAGAAACGGGGTCGCTCCAGCTACCGGTAGAGTCCGACCCGGTCAGTGTGAGATCTGTTTCTTTACCATAAATATGGTATGTGCCGGTCGGTGTCAGGTCGGCAGCTAAGAATTCCATACCAGTGACTACTGGTGAATCGTAGACTGATTGGCTGCCCTGGCAAGCCCAGAGGTGGCGCTGGCTGATACTTACCAAGACTAGCTGCGACAGCGTGTTACTGGCGCACGGATTGGGTGGGGTGGCTGCCGGCGTGGCCGCGGCAGCGGTAGGCGTTGGCGCCGGAGTCTTGGTTACTACTGGCGCTGGTGCCTTTGTGGCACTATGCGAAGTAGTAGAATGGCTGGCAGTATTAGAGCTGTTGGAAGTACCGGATTTGAAGCCGATGAAGATAGCCACGCCAACCAGTACGAGTAGTGATACGTTGCGCAGATAGGAGTGCTTCCGAACCGGCTTTTTGGTCTTGGCGCTCACTTTGCGACCCGCCGGCCGCCGGTCAGACCGATAGAAAGAATAGGCCGACAATCCGGGCTGCATTGCTTTACTCTGGAATGGTGAAGATTTCATATGGCGATAGGGCTATTGACATGGCAATAGGCTTTTATTATACGGGCTTTACTTGAATCTTGACTGTATTTATTTTTATAGTGGCTATTTTAGTATACCACTGTGGTCTTTGTCGGTAAAAGACGGTTCCAGTTTTCGATACTGCAAATTAAGGCGCTAGGCGAAGCGGGTAACAACGAACATGAAGACAACCCCGGCAATAGTTAGGCCGATGGTTTTATAACTGGAGTGCTTACTATGTGCCTCGGGCAGGATTTCGCTGGCACCGATATAGAGCAGGAAGCCGGCGAAGAACCCAAGATATAAGGTCAGGCCGGTATCTGAGACCTTGAAGAGTAACGTGCTGAGCACACCCAAGATCGGTGTACTAGCATCAAGTAACAGGAATAAGAACGCCCGGCGCGAGCGGTTCTTATTGAGCAGCATGAGATTGACCGTATTGAGACCATCGGTGAAATCGTGAGCGATAACGGCAATAGCCACGGCGATGCCGACGGTAGTCCCCGCCTGGAAACCAAGCCCAATGCCCACGCCGTCCAGGAAACTGTGGCCACTGAGCGCCAAGGCACTGGCCACACCAACTTGCGGATGATGGTGGACTTCGTATTCGGCTTCCTGCGTATGATGGATAAGAATGCTCTTCTCGACAATGTGGAAGACCAGGAAGCCGCAGACCAGAGCGATCATAGCGCCGGTGGGATTACGATGCTGCTGGGTTAGTATTTTGAAAATCTCCGGCAGCAGGTCAAAGGCCACGACGCCCAGCAACACGCCGGCCGTATAGCCCAGAATACGATGCAAACGATCCTGGTTCTTCAGGCCGGTCAAACCGCCGCTCATGGTGGAGACAAAGGTCGCCAAAGAAAGTAGTATGGGTACCATAGTGATTGCTATTGTACTGGGCTAGCTCCCGTCGAGCCAGCGCAACCAGCCGCGATTGGTTGGTTTTTTCCTTTTTTTCTTGTTCTTTTTGCCCTTTTCGGCACTTTTACGCGCGCCGTCTACCTGATTGTGGCTGGCATGCTCATCGTGGCCTTGACTACCAAATACGCCGTAAGCGTCAAGTTGCTGGGCAAAGTGGTCGTGCGTGCAGGCGACCTGTTCAAGTTGCTGGGACATAGTTTGTAGCAACCTGATGTTCTGCATGCTTTCAGCGCTTCGCATAGTCGCCTTGAGACTGGAAAAAATGAGCGCGTCGCGAGCCTGCCCTTCTTCATGGCTCAAACTGTCGTCGTTCATGCGGTCCTCGAAGGCACCAAGCAAAGCGTCCAGCTCCAGCTGTACTTCTTCTTCCGGGTTGAGTATGTATGACTGCTGTAAGACTTCCATCAGATACGCTCCATAATCTGCAGTAAACCGTCACGCAGCTGGGTGTCGCTCTGCTGGAGTTGGCTTTTGGCTGCCAATAACCCAATGCCCAGCACGATTAACTCCGAGCTGGCTGGCAGCCCTTCCGTCGGTACGCTAATCGCCCGGTAGTGCGGGTGGTCAATCAGCCATACGCTATCGCCCGTCCTGACGATCTTCTCATCCGGCACGATGGGGCGTTCCGGAGACGACAGCATCCCAAGCCCGGTGCTGCCTGGCTGGCTAAAAGCCGGCATAATCCCTGTCGGCCTTTCAGCAACGCTATGGACGATGTGTTCGCCGCCCATAATCGCCTGCCGCGCCGTCTTGTCAGTCAACCCCTTCAAGCCCAGCATGCTATGGCCGCCTTCGCTGGCAGTACTGGCAGTGCTATCGGCCGTTTCGCTGCCGACACTTCGCTCCTGGAACGGGTTGACGCCCTGTAGGAGCGCCCGCTGTAATTCATTCGGTTCATAACCAGGAACACCAATATGCCGTGGCAATATGGCTTCGCCGGACAAATAGAGTACATGCAGCGCACTGGACGAAGAGCGCTGTGAAACAATTGCTGGTGCCACGCCGCTTTCGGTTAACAAGCCGAAGCCCATGCCTGGTTTCAGCTCCGTAATATTTTGGTCAGCCCGGATTGCCGTATAGGTTGTTGCTTCATTAGTTCTTTCATACGCAAAGGCCAGATTGGGGACTAGCTTGTCGTGTTCGGTGACCAACAGTGTTTCACCTACCTGCAAGCCGGAGCCGAATTCCTGCTGCATCACCTCGTTAAATCCCAGCGCGTCATCGGCCGCCCGGCCTATTTCTAAAGTTTGCATAGCATTATAGTAAATTCTAATATTATTTATTGCAAATTTGTCGCAATTTGTGCTATATTTGCAGCATGATTGAACCAATAGAACAGCTCCAAACCACCCTGAAGCAATACGGCCAAAGCGTAACCAACACCCGGCGAATCGTCTTCGCCGCGCTGCAAGATAAAGAGCCGCAGACTATGCACGAAGTTGTCGCGGCCTGCGCCGGCCAGGCCGACCGGGCCAGCGTCTACCGCACCATCGCGCTCTACGAGCAGCTCGGCATCGTGCAACGCCTGCAAATGGGCTGGAAGTATAAGCTGGAACTAAGCGACGCCTTCCACCACCATCATCATCACCTAACCTGCCTCAAATGCGGCAAAATCATCCCCCTGCCCGAAGACACCCAACTAGAAAAACACCTCACAACGCTCGCCCAGCACGCCAACTTCCTCACTCAAGGCCACCAACTAGAAATCCAAGGCCTCTGCCCCACCTGCCAACTCACCACCAACGAGGGAAAAGAGCAGCCGGCGTGACGAATTTACTTCGGCACACCGCGCGATGAGAAAAACCGCAGGTTTGTCTCATTAAAAAGACCCGGAACGAAATGCGTCCGGGTCTATAGGAAGCCTCACACTTCCTACTTCCAGCCTATGCCCGGACCTCCCAAAATACAACGTGACTTTAGTCACATTTTCGACACGAAACGGTTGCCCCGAATATAAAAGCGCCACGGTACATCTTGCCCCCGGCTGATGCCAACACGCGTGGTTTGGATAATGCTAGTTTGGGCTAACGGTGGCTGTATAACGAGACGCAGCGGGGAGACACGTAGATCATGGTCGTTCCACTGCTTATCAATCTGTAAAGCCTGGCATAGTTTGGCCGGTCCGTTGGTTAGTTGTTCGCCGCCCAAGCCATGCCGGTGCTGACTCA
>DATHNF010000030.1:0-23139 GCA_035486285.1 Verrucomicrobiia bacterium
ATGAATACATTATAACTTATTTATTATATTTAGTTAAATCATAAGGGTGCGGTGATACTGGTTTAGTAGCCAAGAAAATGTTTCTAACCCTGGCTAGCATACTGCACCACAGATTAGAGCATTAAGGACGTCAGAACCAAACTGGCGTCTTTGTTATAGTGTGGGCATGATCAAAGTGATTCACTATCAAAACGAAGCAACTGAAAAACCACTTGAAGCAAGTATTTCCAAATATTATGACGAGGTTCGTGAATTACTTCCAGGACTGCCCAAAACTGTCAAAATCTATTTCGGCGACTACGGCATTATCCCCGAGAGCGGCGTGGGTGGCTATGCCTATTCTGATGACATTATTACCATTTCAATTGATCCAGATTTTCAAGACAAAAAGAAGCAACTTAACGATATTCGCCCAACAATTTTTCATGAAGCATTTCATCAGTATCAAAGTTATACTGGAGAGAGTGGCCCTTTTTCGGCAATTGAGAATGCTATCTACGAGGGTATGGCAACTGTATTTGAACGAGAATACTGTCACATCTGGCAACCATATGGTGATTATAGAGAAACTGCAGAAGATAACCTGAAAAAGTGGCTAAAGGATTTACAGCAATTAAGTCCTGAAGATTTTCAAAATACTTATAGTGAATGGAAATTTTACCATCCAAAATTAAAAGAACGCTGGATTGTTTATAAAGTTGGCACCTGGATTACTGACCAAGTTTTAGAAAAGCAAAAGCTAAGTATAATTGACTTGAGCGCTAAAACTGCAGCCGACGTGCTCAAACTATACGACCAGTAAAGTTTTGACCTCAGCGAGTACGCTGCACCACAGATAGAAGGTTTCTGTGGGTTAGAATGCTTCATTAACAATTGGTGTATAATCCAGCTATGAGTGAAGCTGTTCCAGCGTTGTTTGCAGAAGAGTTAAATGTGTTTGAAGAGCACCTTGACGAGTGGCTCGAGCATGACTTGGGCAGGTTTGTTTTAATAAAAGGGTGTGATACAAGCGGACCTTTTGACACACAAAGAGACGCTATAACAGTTGGTTACCAAACGTACGGTAATGTGCCTTTCTTAACCAAAGAGGTTCTTCCGCTTGAGAGAATAGCTAGTTAATTTGACTAGCGATGCCTTTGGTGCTCTGTTCAGTTTGCCGCCTTATTTCTCTGGCCATTCTTACTCCCCCTACAGCAAGTTGGGATGCAAAGATAACGCCAAGGACAACAAAGTCGCCAAGATTATCCTTGCCAAAAAAGGTCGCGTCTAGACCAAAGTAAATCGCATTTGTAATTTCTCCCAGGGAGCCCGTCACTACTTGGATGCCAGCTATAGGTTCAGCCTGGAATGCCTCCATCGTACGTCTTGCTACATGAGAAGTGCGCATATTAATATTATACCATTGTAATACTTTTTTATCCAATTGATTGCTCAGTTAGGCGCTCGACTTTGAGGAGCACTAGACCACGACGCGGCGGGGGCGAAGGATGCGTTTGCGGCGGCCAGCGGGGACTTTGAGCTTCTTAAGACGGTCAGCGACCTGGTCAGCCTCAGCTTCCATGCCATGGTTCATGTAAGCTTTATGGAGTAGCGTGAACGTCTCCCTGTTGGGCTCTAGCTCTGAAGCTTTTTCTAGCTCTTGGAACATAATTTTGTCATTGCCAAGCTTCTCTTGAACTTTGGCATAGGCGACATGGCGGGCAGCGAGGTTGTCTTCGAGCTTGAGGGCTTGTTCGAAAGCAATGGCGGCTTTCTCGTAGTTTTCGGTTTCATAATATATCAAGCCAAGATTATGCAGGCTGGAGGGTGTGGCTTCGATACTGGAGGCGATTTCGAAGCAATCAATGGCGTCACGATATTCTTTTTGTTTGGCGTAGAGAATGCCCAGACGGTTGTAAGCGGCAGCGTTCTTTTCGTCGATCTTTAATATGGTTAGGAGGGCTTTCTCGGCACGCAGGAAGCGGTTTTCGCGCATACCTTGGTGGGCAATGTCCCACAAGCGGCCCAAACGGTCGCCGACGCGACGTGAGACATTAGCGAACTCGTCATCATGGACGTGGGCACTGTGATATGCCAGGAGGCCAAAGATTGCCACTATCAGTAATTCATACATAGGCTGTCTTCTTATTATAGCATTAAAAGCTTTAGCTTCCCGGGTACTAGCCTTCCTACAGCTGGAGCATCAGGTTGGTGAGGGCCAGCTTGGGTTGGGCGTTTCGCTGCAAGGCTTCGGCGGCCGCGTAACTGGCCGTTAAGACCGCTTGCCACTTAGCAGCTGCCGGCCCAGTGGCTGTTTGCAGGCTGACATGGGCCATTTGCTGGAGGATTCCTGCCGTATCACGGGCCAGCTGGCGCTGCTTGGCCAGTTCGTCGACTAATAAGAGCCGCTCATAGGCCGTTTGGCTCAATAAGCGCCGGGCAGTCTCAGTGGCCGCCAGCAGCGGATGTTCGGTTTCGGCCAACAGCGCCTGCATGAGGCCAGGCAAACCGGCGCTAATAGCGTAGGCACGTTTGACCGCTGGTTCGTCAAAGCCGCCTTGGTCGTGGAAGAAAGCTTCAGCCTTGGCCCGCTCTGGCCGCTGCACAGTGACTAGCTGCGCGCGGGAGCGAATGGTCAGCAGTAAGGCTTGGCTATGGCTAGCGGTGAGCACCACTACAGTCCCGATCGGCGGTTCCTCGAGTGTCTTGAGCAAGGCGTTCTGGGCTTCGATAGTCAATAAATGAGCGTTTTCTATGATGACGGCGCGGTTCGGCAGTTGCGGCACCGGCACTTTCAGACTCAAGAAATGCTCTAGCTCGCGGACGGCTTCAATGCTAATTGCTTTGCCCTCCTGCGGACTGACAACCATGCCATAAGGATAGTCAGCAAACCCTTGCGTCGTCAAGCCGAGGATAGCCTCGATTAACTCGGTGGCCAGGGCTAATTTGCCACTCCCGGCAGGGCCAACTAGCAGTACAGCATGTGATGGCGTCTGGGCAAAGGCTGCTATTTGGCGCTCAGTCACAGGATGTACTAGTAGGTCACTCATGTGTTCAGCAACTCCTCAAAATCTTTGGGAGTTGGTATTTCGAAGACTTTTCGCTGCTTGTTGGGCAAAGTAAGCTCCAAGCTCCGAGCGTGCAGGAAGAGCCGCTCTGCCGGCTTCCCCCCGTAGAAAGTGTCGCCGACAATAGGATGGCCAAGATGCTCTAGGTGGACTCGCAGCTGGTGCGTCCGGCCGGTTGTTGGCTGCAGCTCTAGCAGGCTGAGCTGGCCGTTGGTTTGGAGTACTTTATAGGCGGTTTGGGCGGATTTGCCATTAGCCCCCACCCGGAAAGTCTGGGGCTTCTTAGGATTGCGCTCAATCGGCATGTCAATAATCGCTTGCTGCTGGTCCAACGTACCGCTTACCACGGCCACGTAGGTTTTCTTGACCTTGCGCTGCGAGAACTGCTTCTGCAGCCAGCTCAAGGCCTCCGGCGTCTTAGCGCAAATCATCACGCCACTGGTTGCCCGGTCTAAACGATGGACAATGCCGGCCCTATCTCCTATCGCCAGCGTATTCCCCGGTTTAGATTTGGACAAAATATGACTGCCGAGCCAACTGGCGACGGTAGCCTCCGGATTAAAGGCACCCTTACTGTGCGTTAATAGGCCAAGCGGCTTATTGATGACGACACAATCCTTATTCTCAAAAACTATAGGCAGGTCAATATCCGGCAGTACCGGCAAAACCTCCGCTTGGTAGTCAATTACAATCTTGTCAGTCGGGCGTATTTTATATCCAGCTTTCAGCTGTGGCACACCATTGATTACGACTTTGCCTTCGTCGATCAGGTGCGCGGCCGCGGCCCGGCTCAATGTCGGCAACTGCCGTATAACGTACTGGTCGAGCCGTTCCGCCCGTGAAATCTCAAGATTACTCACCTACGCCCTCAGGCCAACAGCTTTTTGCACCCTCGATAAGGTTTCATTTGCCTTGCCACTCATAGCCTTTTCAGATGTATCCAGTTTGGTACGTATCACTTGGTCGTCAACTTGTGCCAGTTTAGCCTGAAAGTCTACCAAAAAGGCGGTTACGGCATCGGCTACGGCTGTCTTGAGCGGTCCGTATTGGTCCTGGCCTATAAACTTTGCTGGATCGGCACCGAATAATTTCAACATATCCAGCAAGTTGCTGACGCCTGGTTGCTGCTGGTAATCATATTGGACCTTGCCGAGGCTGTCAGTTTCGGCGCTCATGATTTTCTTACGAGCCTCGTCGGGCGTATCTGTCAGGAAAACCACCCCTTTGCCGGATTCATCGCTTTTGCTCATTTTTTTGGCAGGATTTTGCAGGTCGCGTATGCGCAGACCTTGGTCTTTGCCGAAGAATTCGTGCTGTTCTTTGGCTGCCTTTGGCACTACTAACAGGTCGCCAAACTGTTTATTCAAACGCTCGGCAATGTCACGAGTAAATTCTAAATGCTGAGTCTGGTCATCGCCAACGGGCACATATTCCGCGCCGTATAGTAAAATATCCGCCGCCATTAGAACCGGATAGTTAAACAACCCGACACTGGTGCGGTTCTCGTTCAAACTGGCAGACTTTTCTTTAAACTGCGTCATGCGCGACATTTCGCCGAAGCCAGTGAAACAATCAAGAATCCACGTCAACTCGCTATGCGCTGGTATATAGCTTTGGCGGTAAATAAACACGTTTTCGTTGTCTAAAGGCAGTCCAGCCGCAGTGAAAACGCGCAGGTTCTGCATAATTGCTTCTTGCAGCAGCTGGTGATCAATTGGCGTCGTGAAGCTATGCAGGTCAGGTATGAACAGGTTAACCTGGTACTCGCCGGCCTTTTGTCTAGCTATATCAACTACCGGCAGCAAGGCGCCCAAATAGTTGCCGATATGCAGGTCATTGTTTGCTCTCAGGCCAGTGAGGATTACTGGTTTACTCATCTTCCCAGCCATTATACCCTTTCTGGCGCTGCCCTGGAACGTAATAGTTCATATTGCGAAGTATAGACGGCAGGGTCCAAGCCTTCGCTAAAACCGTTGATATTGGATATCAAATACGTGTGCGAACGTAGCTTGAAACCAATTTCGCTGGCAACCCTGCCTATAACCTTGCTTAATGAGGCCATTCTTTTGGGCTCTCTTGTGTATTCGGCCATCCCTGAGCCGCCTAAGTGCAGGCTAGCATTAAAGCCTTGTTGGGCTGCCGTCAATATATCCATGGCCATCATGACATTTATAGAGGGTACGAGGCCGCTGGTCTTTGGGCTGGCGTCTTCCAGCCCAAATATCCCAACCTCCTGGGGCGAGCATTCCGTTTCATTTACTATCCGCGAGCCCTGGAACTCTTTGGCGGTAGCTTCTACAGTCGCTTGGTATAGAGTTCGGTGCCGCGTGAAGAACTTGCTTACCCGGATCGGCGGATTATTGGGGTTCAGCTCTAATATGGCACGTAAATGGAGATCGGCTATAGTCTCATCCGCTCTTGGCATTATTGGTATCCGGTGCTCGTTAAGTTCTTCCTGGATATTTTCTTTGAGCGGTATAGCACAAACAATTTTACTCCTGTACTTTTCCGCCGCGAGGGTTATCTCACCACCAAATAATTTGATATACCGCGGGCGAGATACCCGGTCATTACCGTTTATGGTATCTGCCGCCAAAACATCCACGCCCGGCGGTAGGCAGCACTCCACGGCTAAATCGTGCGGCTTCTGGTTACCTACGTGCACGCCGCGTCGTACCGGCATCGTTTCGGCAGAAATTAGCAGAGAAACTTCTTCCATACTAAAGTTAGCGTGCTTAATATTGAGTAATTCGCTCATTTTCTTCTCCTTGTATATATTACAAATTTAAAAAACCGCCGGGCTGCGGCGGTTACTGCTTTTCGTTTAGTGTAAGTTTATCTACACCATGAACAGACCGCCATGCCACATGGCGGTCTGCCAGGATTGGTTATGGATGGTCTGCTTCATAGCTTTAAATTTCTGCGTAACAAATGATTTATTCATGTAAGCTCCCTCGTTAATAGTCTTGCGGATGGCGAGCAAAGCCATGGTGGTGCGGCCTTCGGATCGCCGCCTGGCCAAGCTGTTGCAGTGCTTCTTGCCCTTTTATTCGATCCGCAGGCATGGCCCCAGGGCTTCCTTCGGCTACTTGGGGGCGCACTTCTAGGCCGTTAATGATTTCAGGCAGTTGATGGGCTGAAGGTGGCTTGGGGTTTAGTTTTTCTTGTTCCATTACTCTTAGCTCTTTTACGTTTACAAATTAAAAACCGCCGGGGTGGCGGTTTGGTCTTTGCTTGGCTACTTGGTTTTATGCATGCGTACAGAACAGACCGCCACGAGTTGTGCGGGTAAACCAGTATTGGTTATTCTGTGCGTTTGACATGCGAGATAATATACACCTTGGGCCAAGGAGTGTCAAATGCCGCGGCGCATTCCGCTTATGATTGCATTTCTTTAGCCAGCCTCTATACTTGAAAATTAAAGCATCTAATTATTGTGAGGTTATCGTAATGCCAGAAACAGCCGAGCACAGTGGACGCGAACACCTATCACGCTATTTTCCTCAATTATCACCTGACAGCGTGTTCATTGAGCATAACAAACCCGTAGACCAACGAGCCGACAACGAGTGGGACGTGAGAGATTTATGGCTAATGGAGCAAGATGCCCTCGACCCCCGAGCCATCGACGCCGGGGCGTTCGCCGTATTCAAAGCCCGGCTCTATGATAGCGCCCTCACTATTGATGAGTCCCAAAAAGGCGCCTATACCTCAATCAGAGAGAAACTGCTTTCTAGCGCGAGAGAAATCGCTACAGTTCTTGTTAAAGCCCGAGGAAGAGCGGGCACAGAAGCAGCCTATTGCTACACGGGAATAGTACCGGAGGAAGTTGGGTTTCAAAACGAGCCGTTTAAAGACATGGTACCAGTACCAGGAGCACGAGGATTTGAACTGATAGCCCTGCCAAACAACGACGTGCACTATCACGGTAAAGACCCTTCTGACTCCCTGCCAATAAGTCTGTCTAATGGTCGGCCCGATGGTTTTAGCTTTATTCCAAAGCGTTTTGAAAGCGCTACGGGAGATGTGGGTAAAGTTTCAGAGTTCGCCGCTACTAATACCCCGTATCTTCTTACTTCGCGAGAAATACCCACAAAAATACTTGAAGAATATAGCTTGCCAATGACAGCCGAGCTCATTATAAAACTGGCAACGATATCTGCGGTAGAATATCCCGAGAAAGTGGCCGAAACCTTCGGAGCTATTCCTGAGATAGAGGAGCACCTATCCAAAGTTCGCCAGCTGGTTACTGATTATAGGTCATTCTATGATTCGGTTATAGACAGAAATATGGGCTATTTGAACGAGACGAGCACCTTGGAGCAGTTCCAGCCTGACTATAATGCGCTACGCAACAGCTACAAGCGAGAATCTAAGGCACTTTGGGCAAAATATGATGCCTTCCGCTCAGAGGTCCGCATACGAGTATTATGGGAAGTAACACGTGGCGATTGGCCTAGCATTGATTTTGGCAGTGAACAAGCCGATGCCTTCCACTCTCCTGATTTTGTCATACGAGAGCTCAATCTTGAGAAAGAAGAAATGCAGGCGCGTATTAAACGGGCGGATGCTATTTTGAGCGTTTTGGATTTGCTAGATTAATAAACTAGCTTCTTATTACAAACAGAAGGCGGTAAACAGTCTTCCAATAACCGTCTGACTATGATTAGCGCTTGGTGAACTGACGCTGTTTGCGGGCACCTTTGAGGCCGAACTTCTTGCGTTCTTTCTCGCGGGAGTCACGGCTGAGCAGGTCGGCACGCTTGAGGGTCGCCTTGAGGTCTTCGTTCATAACGACGAGAGCTTTGGAGATGCCGAGCCGGATAGCTTCGATCTGGCCTTCGTGGCCGCCGCCGGAGACGACGGCGCTAACGTCAAACTTGTTGGTTTGGTCGAGCACGGCGAATGGTTGCTGCAGTTTATTAAGCAAATACTTACTCTCTGAGAAATATTCGGCAGCTGGTTTGCCGTTGACGGTTATGGCGCCTTTGCCACCCTGCAGGCGGACACGGGCCGTAGCGCTTTTGCGGCGACCGAGGGCGTAGAAGTAGCTGTCTTTGGCCATTATTTACCTTCCTTGATTGAAATAGTTTCGGGCTTCTGGGCCGCATGCTGGTGTTCGGCACCCGCATAAACCTTAAGGCGTTTCAGGCGCTCGTCACGCAACTTGTTGGCGGGCAGCATGCCGCGGACGGCGTGGGTGATGGCAAATGTCGGGTCTTTCTCAAGCTTCTCGGCCAAGCTGGCTTCTTTGAGGCCGCCGGGGTAGTTGCTATGGCTGTAATACATCTTTTTGTTGAGTTTACCGCCCGTAGCTACGGTATCTTGGGCATTGATAATGACGACGAAATCGCCGCAATCGATATGCTTGGTGAATTGTGGCTTGCCCTTGCCGGTCAGCAAAGTGGCGACTCGGGTAGCAACCCGGCCGAGCGGCGCTTCGCTGGCGTCGACCACGTACCATTTACGAGTAACATCGGTAGGTTTGGCGCTATAGGTCTTCATTACTTCTTCTCCTTGGCGGCGGCTTTGGGCTTAGGGGCCGCGGCAGTTGCTTTAGCAGCCTTCGGCGTGGCTGGGGTAGTGGCAGCCGGCTTGGCAACAGGAGCTTCTTTGAGGTCGTCAACGAAGCTGATACGGGCCAGCTGGGCGTTATCACCGCGCCGTAGTATAGTCTTTTCGATTCGTAAGTGGCCGCTGCTGCGGTTCTTGAGCTTGGGGGCGATTTCATCTACCAGCTTGTGGGCGCTGGCAACAGTCTGCAAATCGCTGATTACTTGGCGGCGGTTGTGCAGGTCGCCTTTCTTGGCTTTGGTGATTAGCTTCTCGACGTAAGGAACGACTTCTTTGGCCTTGGGCAAGGTGGTCTCGATCGACTCGTACTTAATTAAGGAGTCGGCCAAGCCTTTAATCAACGCTGAACGCTGGTCGCGCTCGCGGTGCAGTTTTCGACCTTGGTAGCCGTGGCGATGCATCTTAGAGCTCCAACTCCGCTAACTTCTCTTTGACCTCGTCGAGCGCTTTGCTGCCAAAGCCTTTGAGGTCGCGCAGTTCGGCGTCATTGAGGGCAAATAAGTCCCTAATGGTATGAATGTCGTTATTAGTTAAGGCATTGGTTGTCCGGGCCGATAGGTTGAGGTCTTCGATTGAAGTGTTCAGGGCTGTTGGTTCGTCGCCAAGAATGTCGCTGCCGAATTCGGAATCCTGGCTAGCGCCTGGTTCGGTAATCGGAGCACTGACAGCGACCCGCGTTTTACCAGCCAGCGCGGTGTACTGGTTAACCAGGATAGCAGCAGCTTCTTCGAAGGCGTCCTGCGGCGTAATGGAGCCGTCGGTGTCAATTGTCAGCAGCAATTTGTCGAGGTCAGTAGCTTGGCCGACACGGGTGTTCTCCACCTTATAGCGAACGCGCAAGACGGGGCTAAAGATGGCGTCCACGGCAATCATGTCGCTCGCCTTCTTGGCGGTACCTTCTTCAATAGTGCGATAGCCGCGGCCAATCTCTACGGTCAGGTCAATGATGAGTTCGGCCTTCGGATCATCGATAGTGGCGATAACGTGGTCGGGGTTGACGACTTCGACGTCGGCGTTGGTTTGGATATCCTTGGCGGTAACGACGCCTTTCTTATGCTTGGTAATACGTAAGGTTTGGGACTCTTCACCGTAGATGCGGAAACGGATGCCTTTGAGATTCGACATGATGTCGACGATATCTTCTTTGACGCCTGGCACAGAGGTAAACTCGTGCGTGACGCCCTCTATCTTAAAGGCCGTCACGGCGGCGCCCGAGATGCTAGACAAGAGCACGCGGCGCAAGCTGTTACCGAGCGTCATGCCGTAGCCGCTGTGCAGCGGTTCGACGGCGAAGGTGGCGCTGGTGGCGCTGTGGTCGTCAACGTTGACGAGACCGGGGGTGTGAATTATATTTGACATGCAGCTTTGCTCCTTCTTTAGCGTGAATAGTACTCTACGATTAATTGCTCATTTATATCAGGTTCAGCGTCATCGCGCGCTGGTGAACCAGTTACTGATAACGCTATTTTCTTGCGGTCGACCTTCAACCAGCCGGGTATGGCGCTCGGTGCCGGGCTGACGTCGTCGAGGCCCTTGAAATAAGCGGTCTTCAGGCTATGCGGCCGGACAGTCAGGACATCACCAGGCTTGAGGCGGATGGACGGAATATCGACTCGGGAATCGTTTAACAGGAAGTGGCCGTGGGTCATCAACTGGCGGGCGGCCCGGCGGCTCGGCGCGAAACCAGCCCGGTAGACGGCGTTGTCGGCCCGTTGTTCCAGTAATTGCAATAATACTTCGCCGGATTGGCCTTGGCGCCGACCAGCCTCTTTCATGAGGTTGCTAAACTGACGCTCTAGTAGGCCGTATAGGCGCTTGACCTTCTGCTTCTCCCTTAATTGGAGAGAATACTGGCTAACACGGCCACCACGCGGTCCGCGGCTTTGCGGGCCCTGGCCGGGCTTGGAAGTACGCTTGACTAAAGCCTTGTGAGCTTTGGGGTGCAAAGCGTAGCCTTCGCGGCGACTCATTTTGACTATTGAACCTCTGTCTCGTGCCATGGTATTCCTTAAATCCTTCTAGCCTTACGTGGGCGTACGCCGCCATGCGGCACGCCGGTCACGTCTCTGATACTCTCGACGGCTATGTCCATACCGCTCAGTACGCGAACTGCGGCATCCCGTCCTAGGCCAACGCCCTTGATGAAGACTTCGGCCTTAGTAAAGCCATATTGCTGCTTAGCAGCCTGTGCGGCCCGTTCGGCAGCTACTTGGGCGGCATAGGCGGTGCCCTTCTTGGAGCCGCGGAAGCCGCAAGCCCCGGCGCTGGAGGCAGTCAGGACATTGCCGCTGCCATCAGTAAAAGTCACGATGGTATTGTTAAACGTCGCTTGAACGTGTACCTGGCCGCTAGCAACAGTACGCTTGGCTTTTTTGCGCTTAGGCGTAGGCGTCTTGGCGGCTGTTGTTACTTCTGCCTCTGGTGTTGGAACTTCTGGAGTTGGTGTCGTTACTGCTTCGGCTTCAGCCATTACAGACTCCTTTCAATCGAGATAATTGCATAGCGGTGTGCGGTAAAATGCGGAGTCATCATGTCTTGGAAGCTACCTTCTTGGCGGTACCGCCAACAGTGACTTTACGGCCGCGACGGGTGCGGGCGTTGGTCTTCGTGCGCTGTCCCCGTGATGGCAGACTGGCTTTGTGGCGCAGGCCGCGGTAGGCATTAATGTCCTTAAGCCGCTTGATGTTGCCGCTGACTAAGCGTTGAAGCTCGCCTTCGACGACTAGGTCGGCGTTAATGACGTCTTGGATACGGGAAACTTCGGCATCGGTCAGATTCTTGACGCGAGTTATGCGCTCGACGTTGGCTTTGCCCAAAATATCGTCGGCTGTCTTAGGCCCGATACCATATACACAGGTCAATGCCACCCATACTTGCTTCTCAGCTGGAATAACAACACCAGAAATTCTCGCCATAGGAATTAACCCTGCCTCTGCTTATGCTTAGGTTTGAACTTGTTGATAACATACAACCGGCCTTTACGGCGGACGATTTTATCATCGGGACTAATCTTTTTGACACTGGCACGCACTTTCATGCGGATCATGCTCCTCTCAGCGATGACTCACTGCTTCAATTGATTTAACCTTTGCGATAGGTGATTCTGCCCTTAGTAAGATCATAAGGGGTCAACTCGACCGTCACGCTATCACCGGGTACGATTCGGATAAAATGTTTCCGCATCTTACCGGCGACGTGAGCTATGATTTTATGGCCGTTCTCGAGTTCTACGCGAAACTGAGTCCCTGGAAGGGTCTCGACAATTGTTCCTGTTAACTCGATTACTTCCTTGTTGGCTGCCATAAATATAACAATGGTTAATTATAGCAGCTCCTACAACGGTTTGTAAAGAGTTTTTGTGCACTCTAGCAATCCCTCGCGCTGCAGGCGAACTATCTAAACAGTATAGTAGCATACGAAACTAAGGCGTAACAAGCTTGATAAGAGGACCCTCTTGCGCCTGGCTATCGCCGGCGCCGGCGTAAACGAGGCGCGAACCGGAGACGGCGCCCGCCAGTCGCGGCATCAGCAGGCGTTTCGGCATCGTAAAAGAAATCGGGTTGTGAATACTGATCATATGTCACCATTAAGGCACGTGACTCAACTGCTCGTAAGGTCTGTAGAGCCACGGAGACCAAGATAAGCACGCTGGTACCACCGATAGTAATATTGGTACTGATGAAGACCTGGGCAATAACGGGCAAGATGGCCAGCAAGCCAAGACTGAGCGCGCCGAAGAATGTTAACCGGTTTACGATCTTGCTCAAGTACTTTTCGGTTTGTTCACCGCCACGGACGCCTTCGATGAAACCACCTTGCTTATGTAGGTTCTCAGCGATCTCCTGAGAGTTAAAGGTAATGCTGGTATAGAAGAAGGTGAAGACAAATACTAGCATAAAGTAGGTTATTGGATAGATGTAGGCCTTCCAGCCTTCGGTCGCAAAACTCTGGGCTGACGGCGTCTGGAACCATGTCGTCAAATTTGTGCCAATATGCGCCAAATGGGGGCTATGATTGCCGCTCAGCAGCTGCCCAACGAAGCTTGGCACGCTCAAGAACGCTACCGCGAAGATAATCGGCACCACCCCGGCCGTAATCAGTTTGACTGGCAGTATAGTGGTAATGCCACCATAAGTGCGGTTGCCTTGGACACGTTTAGCATAGTTAACGGTCAGGTTGCGAGCTGCCTCGTTCAGCATGACTACCAGCCAAGTCACCACCAGTACCGAGACTAAGATAACAAGGCTAACAATTAAGGCACCTTTATTGAGTGGTAAAGTGTGCCCGAACAACTTCCAGCGGCTGCCCTTATTGAGCACCGAGCCGACAATACTAGATAGGCTTGACGGCAAACGGCTCACAATGCCGACAGTAATAATTAGCGAAATACCATTACCTACACTCTGCTCGGTCACTAATTCGCCGAGCCACATAAGCAGCATCGAGCCACCAGTTAGCGCGGATACCATTAGCACCCACTGCATGGGCGACGTATGGGCAGTAATATCACCGATACCACCAATGGATTGGGCAGCTTGCCGAATAAGGAAAATCGAACCGATGGATTGGATAATGGCTAGTGGGAATGTCAGAATACGGGTGTACTGGTTGATCTTTTTCTGGCCAAACTCTCCTTCTTTGTGCAAGGCCTCGAGCTGTGGGATAGCTTTGGTCAACAGCTGCATGATAATCGAGGCGTTAATGTACGGCCCCATACCAGCAATCATAATCGAGAAGTTAGCCAAGGCACCGCCAGAAAGAACGTTAATAAAGCTCAGTAGCTGCGGCGTATTATTGGAGTTAAAGAGGTTTTGGAGAACCTGGTGCAATGTCTCCGGGTTGCTCAACGGCACTGGAATATGCGCCAAGATGCGGAAAATCAGCAAGATACCAAGCACCGCTAGGATACGTCCCCGCATGTCCTTGTGGGTCAATGACCGCCCAATTATCTTCCAGTTCACGTGTTTTTAGTTAACCTCTCATCTACTGGTCATATTATCGCATAGCTGCACGGGGCTTGGCTAGCATTTCGCTGCTTTAGCGCGCCGACGCGTTTTCAAAGCTCGCAGAAATTTGATGATTCGTAGCCAAGACTTCAATTACCTGCTGCGCAATTTCCTGGAGTTCAGCGTCGGATTTGTTAAGAAAAAGAAGCTCTGTTACATCAACAAAAAGACTGCGATTAAAATCTCTCTGGGTTGGTTTTGGAATTCTGCCGGGAGATTTACCGTAGGCAGCGACACAAGCATCTTGATATTGCTCAAGCGTGTCGAGCGGTGGCGCTATATCAAGATAATCCGCTGCGCCGTATCGTAAGCGTACGTTCGGCTTCTTGCGAAGACATGTTAGCGTTCTTGTTTGTCGGTTTTCTTGCTGGTCTTGGGGCGACCGAGGCGGGCGGTTTTCTCGAAGGTACCGCCAGCGGCTTGTATGGCCGTAACAGCGGACTCACTAGCCTTGGCTAGCTTAACAGTTACCTTCTTGGTCAAATCGCCTTTTGTGATTACTTTGACGGCAACGTAGGCGTTACTAATGAGGCCGGCGTCAGCTAGTACGGTAGCATCAACGGTCTTGCCGGCAAATTGCTCGAGCTGGCCAGTGTAAACCGTTTCGGGTGGTGTACGGTGGCTGCGAAAGCCGGGTAGCTTAGGAAGTTGCTGCATCAAGGGATTGGTGCCGCCTGCGAAACCGGGCTTGCTGCTGGAACCAGTACGGGCGCCCTGGCCCTTAGTGCCGCGGCCAGCAGTCTTGCCCTGGCCCGCCGAGATACCGCGCCCAACACGCTTGGCTGATTTTTGCTTGGTGGTTTGTAATTCGTGATATTTCATAGTCGTTAGTTCCTGCTCCTAAGCCTTGGCTTTTGTGGCTTTAGTACTGGCCGGTTTGGCTTTCACGGCTTTTTTAGCGACGGCGGGTTTCTTAGCTTCAGCTGATTCTTTTGTGGCGGTTGGCTTCTTGCTAGAGCGGGCACTGGCGGTTACCCACTTATTGGCAGGAACGAGGCTCTGTAGAGCAGCGATAGTGGCATAGGCCGTGTTGGTCTTATTGCTTGAGCCAAGTGATTTGCTCAACGCGTTTTTGACACCGGCTACTTCTAGGACGCTGCGGACCACACCACCGGCGATCAAACCGGTACCGGCGCTAGCTGGCTTCAACAATATATGAGCTCCGGAAACCTTAGCTTCAGTCTCGTGTGGCAGTGTGCCTTTGTAGAGTGAAACGTCAATGAAGTGCTTCTTGGCGACTTCTGTAGCTTTGGTGACGGCTGCGGTGACATCTGCGCCCTTGGCAGAGCCGATACCGACTTTGTGCTTGCGATCACCGACCACTACTAAAGCCCGGAAGCGGAAGCGACGGCCGCCTTTGACTACGCGAGCCACGCGGTCGATGTGCAGTGTGCGTTCATCAAACTGCTTTTCTTCAGGCTGAATCTCCGGACGGCGATTGCGCCGTTGTTGCGTTGCTTCTGCCATGCTAGAACTCCAATCCTGCTTTACGGGCGGCATCGGCCAAGGCGGCTACGCGCCCATGGTACAATTTACCGCCGCGGTCGAATACTACGGCTTTAATTTTGGCGGTCTTGGCCTGCGCGGCGATCTCGGTACCAACCCAAGCTGCCTTCTCGGTCATTGTGCCTTTTAGGGATTTCTGGCCAGCCGTAGTGACATAGCCAAGGGTTTTATGCGAGGTGTCGTCGATTAGCTGGGCAGTTATATGCAGATTACTAATGTAGACACTCAACCGCGGACGCGCGGCAGTGCCACTAACGACGCTGCGAATCCGGCCTTTACGCAAGGCTCGTTTATCTGCTTTGTGGACTAGTTGTTTACTCATAGTTATTTGTCCTTACCGCTCTTACCGCTCTTACGGATAATGCGCTCGCCTTCGTACTTAATACCCTTGCCCTTGTATGGTTCAGGCTTCTTGAGAGCGCGAATTTCGGCGGCAGCTTGGCCGACTTGCTGCTTGCTAATACCGCTGACAGTAATCGTGTTTTGCTCGACAGCAGTAGTAATACCAGCCGGCACCTTGTAAATTACGTCATGCGAGAAGCCAAGATTTAGTTTGAGGTCAGTACCTTGTTGGGCAACACGATAGCCAACACCGTTAATCTCCAGTTTCTTACTAAAGCCTTGACTAACACCCTGTACCATATTGTTGAGCAAAGCACGCATCAGCCCGTGCTTGGCACGAATCTTAGGCTCGTCGTTAGCCCGGCCAACAATAAGCTCTTCGCCTTCCTGTTTGACCGTAATGTCCGGCATGGTGAACTGCTTGAGCGTTCCCTTGCTCCCGGCTACGGTAACCTCGGAATCGTCGACAGTAATTGTCACACCGCTCGGAATGGCGATCGGCAGTTTTCCTACTCGACTCATAATCTTATCCTTTTATCCTTAATAAACTTTACAAATTAATTCACCGCCAACACGCTCGGTCTTGGCGCGATCGCCAGTCATCAGTCCCTTGCTGGTAGAAACGATAACTACTCCACGGCCGCGTTTGACCACTGGAATCTCCCGGGCATTGACATAATATCGACGCCCTGGCTTACTCAAACGGACAATCTCGGTAATACGGGCGTTGGCACTCTCGTCGTTAATCTTGACTGTCAGCGTTTTGCCGACAGGCGCATCGCTCACTGAAACGCCATCGATGAAGTTACTCTCTTTTAGCAAACGGGCAACAGACTCCTTAATGTTGGAGTGCGGCAGGCTAACCTCGTTCTTGCGTACGGCAATAGCGTTACGGATGCGGGTTAGCATGTCTGAGATGGGGTCGGTGGTTGTTTTACTCATATATTTCTCCTACCAGCTCGACTTCGTTACGCCTGGGATCTCGCCCTTGCTGGCATGTTCACGGAAACTAATACGGCTCAGCCCAAACTGACGCATATAAGCTCTAGGGCGGCCAGTTTCGATACAACGATTAGTACGGCGAGTCGGTGACGAGTTGCGGGGTAGCTTGGCCAAACCTTCTTGGTCGCCGAGCTCCTTTAACTCTTTGCGCTTGGCGGCATATTGCCCAATCATCTTGAGGCGCTTCGCGTCGCGGGCAATAATTGATTTCTTAGCCATTACTTGTCCTCCTTCTCGAAGGGCATGCCGAACTTCTCAAGTAGGGCACGGGCATGCTCCCGTTCTTTAACGTTAATGACGAATACGACTTGCAGGCCATGGGCCGTGGTAGTTTCTTCGAATGGCAACTCTGGGAAAACAGACTGGTCGGTAAAACCAATAGCGTAGTTACCTTGCTGGTCAAACGCCCTGGCACTGACACCGTGGAAGTCTCGCAAACGCGGCAGGACAACATTAACCAGCCGGTCCATGAACTCGTACATACGCTCACCGCGCAGCGTAACTTTAAGACCAACCTTATTGCCCTCGCGCAGCTTGAAGCCAGCGATGGAATTCTTGGCAATGGTCTCGACGGGCTGTTGACCGGTGATTTTGCGCAAGGTGTTGGTGGCGACTTCTAGAATCTTTTTGTCATCCTTGGCCTTGCCAAGACCGACGTTAACGACAATCTTCTCAAGTTTTGGCACTTGGTGGAGATTCTTGAGTCCTAGCTCTTGCTGCAGCTCCTTGACGAGCGTTGTGTTGTATTGGACGCGAAGACGGGCGCCAGTACCAGCTTGTTTAACAGGTTTGGTGGCAGTAGTAGTCGTGGTAGCCATTACTTAATCTCCTTGCCGCTCGACTTGTAAACGCGGGTCTTGGCACCCTCTTTGTCAATTTGATAGCCAATGCGGGTGGCTTTCTTACTGGTCGGGTCAATAATACTGACCTTGCTAACCCAAATCGGCTTGGTTAGTTCAACAATCGCTCCCTGAGGATACTGCTGGTTAGGCTTGACGTGCTTCTTAACTATGTTGACACCATCAACAGTTACCTTGTTCTCGCGCGGGTGGGTAGCGGTAATCTTGCCAGTCTGGCCTTTGTATTTGCCGGCGCGCACAACAACGGTATCGCCCTTCTTGAGACGAATTTTGAAAACCTGGTTTTTTGGTGCCTGCTTCTTAACTTTCATTACAGAACCTCCGGCGCGAGCGAAACGATCTTAGCATAACCCCGGTCACGTAGCTCGCGTGGTACCGGGCCGAAAATACGGGTGGCTTGTGGCTGCTTATCTTCGCCAATAATGACGGCAGCATTGTCATCGAACTTAATAGTCGAACCATCGCCGCGACGAATCTGGTTGCGAGTACGCACTACGACAGCCCGGACAACAGACTTCTTCTTGACGGTGCCGTTCGGTGCAGCCTGCTTCACGGTAGCAACAATGGTGTCGCCAACCCCGGCATAACGGCGGCGGCTGCCCCCAAGTACGCGGATGCATAGGATCTCTTTAGCGCCGCTGTTGTCGCAGACAGTTAAACGGGATTCTTGCTGAATCATGCCTGTTCTACCTCTTCGTCTTCTTTGACGGGCTTAGCTGGCTTCTTACCAGTATCTTCGGAGGTAGCAGCTGCCAGTGTATCCTCGCGCAAAGCTGGCTTCTCAAGAATTTCGCTCAGCGCGAAGCGTTTGCGGGCGCTGATTGGACGGGTTTCCACGATGACGACCTTGTCGCCGGGCTGGGCTTCATTCTTCTCGTCATGAGCCATGAACTTCTTGTTGACCGTGTATTGCTTGCGGTATAAAGGATGCGTTTTGCGGGTATGAACCGTCACTACGATAGTCTTATCGGTCTTATTCGAGGATACGATACCTACAATTGTTTTAGCCATTACTTGGTCTCCTTGACTAGGGCTTCGCTGAGAACGGTCAGTACGCGGGCCAGGTCTTTACGTTTGGCACGGATGGTACGGACGTTTTGAATCTCGCCCATGTGTACGCGCCGCTTTAATTCAGTGATTTCCTCACGAAGCGTGGTGCTCTGGGTAGTCAGCTCGGCTGTTGATAGTTTACGGATTTCAGCGACTTTCATAGTCTACGCCTCCTCCCGAACCAGGAACTTAGTCTTTACGGGCAGTTTGTGGGCAGCCAGACGCATTGCTTCACGAGCCGTCTCTTCGTTAACGCCCTGCATTTCGAACAAAATAGTGCCAGGGCGGACCTTGGCTACGAAGAATTCAGGGTTACCCTTGCCACTGCCCATCTTAACGTCTTGTGGTTTGCGGGTCACAGGAATATGCGGGAAGATACGGATCCAAATCTTGCCGCCGCGCTTAATATAACGTGTCATAGCCTGGCGGGCAGCTTCAATCTGGCGGGCAGTAATCCGCTCTTGGCCCTGAGCTTGCAGCGCGTAATCACCGAAGGCGATGTAATGGCCACTGGTGGCCACGCCACGAATCCGGCCTTTGCGCACCTTACGGTGCTTTTGGCGGTTGGGCATCAACATGATAGACCCCCCTCAACTGCTAAGGTTAGGCGTTTCATGACGGGGCTTCTCCCTTGTAGATCCACACTTTGACGCCGATAATACCGGCAACAGTTTGAGCATTAACTTGGGCGTAATCAATGTCAGCACGCAGAGTGTGCAGCGGTACGGAACCGGCAACTTCTTTCTCGCGCCGCGACATTTCAGCACCATTGAGCCGGCCAGCAACCTCGATACGAACGCCTTGAGCGCCAGCTCGCATAGTGGCAGCAGCCGTTGACTTGATAGCCCGGCGGAAGCTCATGCGGCGCTCCAGTTGATGGGCGATGTTCTCGGCGACTAGCTTGGCGTAGAGGTCGGGTTTCTTGACTTCTTCGATGTTGACACGGGTTGGGATGCCGTAGATTTTCTCGATAGTCGTCTTCAACTCAGCAGCACTGGCGCCGCCACGACCGATAACCACACCAGCTTTGGCGGTAGCAATCGTTACCGTTACCAAGTTTGGCGTACGGGTAATTTCAACCTTATTAATAGCAGCCCGACTGCCGAGCTTCTTGGCAATCATACGGCGCACTTCCAGGTCATCCTGTAAGAACTTAGCGTAATCGCGCTTGTTAACAAACCACTTACTGCGCCAATCTTTGTTGACCTGGAGACGCATACTAATTGGATTAACTTTTTGGCCCATTACTTCTTCTCCTCGGTCTTAGTGGCGGCTTTAGCCGGTTTCTTAACTTCGCGGGCTTCACCGTCTACTACTACGCGGATATGCGAGGTCTTGCGCTGGAATGGCAGGGCACGGCCGTGCGAAGCTGGGCGGTAGCGCTTGAGGCGGGGGCCAGGTGTGACGCTGATTTCGGTAATCTGCAGGGTAGCGGGCTTATAGCCATGGTTATGGTCGGCGTTGGCCTTGGCGCTCTCGATGGCTTTACGAACGGGTATAGCCGAGCGGCGCGGCACATGGCTCAGAATGGTCAGTGCGTCTTCGACACTGCGACCACGCACGAGAGCAGCCACCACGGCGACTTTGCGTGGGCTCATTTGAACTCCTTTGGCGACTGCTTTAACTGCCATAATTATTCCTTATTTACCTTTCGCTAACTTACCACCGTGAGAGCGGAACTTACGGGTTGGCGCAAACTCACCGAGCTTGTGACCGACCATGTTCTCTGTAACAAAGACTGGTACATGCACCTTACCGTTATGTACGGCAATTGTCTTGCCGACAAACTCGGGGGCAATAGTGCTAGCCCGGGCCCAAGTTTTAACAATTGTACGGTCATTATCACCAAGGGCATTCACCTTCTTGGCCAGCTTGAAATCTATAAATGGTCCTTTTTTCAGTGAACGACTCATACTTGCTCCCCAAATATACACATTAATTCGCGATCCACACTAAGCTCGGCACCGATTCTTGCAGCCTCAAATTTGCTGTATTTACCGCTTTTCAGCGTCACGCCTGTCTGATCAGTCAACTCCTCCACTGCCAAAACCTTAGATGCTTGAACTAACCCGTCTCTACTTACTGGTAAGCCTGTGCTAAGAAAGTTTAGCGTGAATTTCGCAGCAGCATTTACACCTATCAAAAAGGCCTCTGGTTCTTCTTGGGCTATATTTGTTAAGGTCTCAATGTCAGCGGTTGCCATACTTATTTCCTCTTTCCTTGGTGGCGTGAGCGCACGATGAATTGACTGGTACTCTTGCGTCGGCGAGTCTTGAAACCCAGGGTTTTCTGGCCCCAAGGCGTCTTGGGAGCAGAGCCATGGTTCTTGCCACCGCCAATACCGTGACGGCCACCGTCACCACCACCGTGCGGGTGGTCAGCAGCATTCATAACGACGCCACGAACAGATGGGCGCTTGCCCTTCAAACGGTTGCGGCCGGCTTTGCCGATCTTGACATTCTGGTGCTGCTCGTTACCAATAACACCGAGTGAAGCACTGCAATTCTCGTTAATCAAACGAACTTCGCCACTCGGCAAACGAACTTGGGCGTAACCGTTGTCGCGGCCCATTAGTTGGGCGCTATTGCCGGCGCTGCGGACCATCTGGGCACCACCACCAACTTTCATTTCGATAGCGTGGATAGTGCTGCCGATCGGGATATTCTTGAGCGGTAAGCGGTTGCCCGTCTCGATCGAAGCTTCTTCACCGCTGGTAATAGTCTGGCCGACTTTCATGCCTTGGGCGGCTAGGATGTAATGATATGTACCGTTTGGCTCTTTGATGCGGGCAATACGAGCACTGCGGTTCGGGTCGTACTCGATATGCTCAATAGTCGCTGTAACACCTTCGGCAAGTTTGAAATTCATAATACGATAGAACTTCTTAGTACCACCGCCCTTGTGGCGGGTGGTGATGCGGCCTTGGTTGTTACGACCGTTGCCTCGCCGCTTGGGCGCGAGCAATGAGCGCAACGGCTTATTAGTCGTAATGCTATCAAAGTCCTGGCTGGTCATGCCACGGCGGCCGGGAGTCGTTGGGTTGTACTGCTTAATTGGCATTACGCGCCCTCCCCAGTGGCTTTAGTCGTCTGCAATCTATAGACAGTAGTTAACAGTGCACGAGTAAAGGTGCGGTTGTACAGATTACGGGTTACGGAATAGAGACTACTCATCTTTGGCCTCCGCTTTCTTGCGGCGTAGGCCGAGTCGGGGCTTGGCTTCTTTGGCTGTTTGCTTGGCAACGGCTTTGTCGACCTTCTCCTGTGTCGCTTGTTCCTTCTGTTCCTCTTCTTCGATGGCGGCAAAGAAAGGCAGGCTGTGGCCCTCAGCCAGGGTAACGTAGGCTTTCTTGATATCGCTGCGTTTGCCCTCAGCATTTTTCATGCGCTTACCGGAAATGCTGATAGTGCGCTTGGCCTTGCCTTTGACGTTGGCAATGTTGACATTGGTCACCTTGACCTCAAACTGGGCTTCGACAGCACGGGCCACAGAGTGCTTATTAACGTCTTTGGGAATTTCTACCACGTAGACACGGCGCTCACTCAGACCGTAGGTCTTCTCGCTCAAGCGGGGACGCAAAGTAATGGTTTTGCTCATTATTTTGTCTCCTTGCTCAACCAATCAGTGGTTGCTTTGAGAGCACCTTGGCTGAAGACGATACAGTCCGCGTTCAAGACGTCATAGACATTGACGTATTGGGCGCTGACAATTTGTACGTCTTGGATATTGCGCGCGGCTCGTACTAGTTCGGGCGTTTTCTTATCAACGACAACGAGCACATTGCGTTGAGCGTCAATCTTGCCTAACAGTTTGACTAACTCGGAGGTTTTGCCTTCTTTGGAAGCAATGTCTTCGATAACGGTGATCTTATTGGCAGCTGAAGCCAGGCTCAAAGCTTGACGAATCGCCAGCCGCTTGGCTTTGGTATTAAGCTGCTTGCTGTAGTTCTCTTGTCCGGTTGGGCCGAAGGTAATACCACCACCACGCCAAATCGGCACCCGGGACGAGCCGAAGCGAGCCCGGCCAGTGCCTTTCTGCTTCCAAGGCTTCTTGCCACCACCACGGACCAGGCCACGGGTTTTGACAACAGCCAGGTTCTCACGGCCATTAGCTAAGTACGCAGTGTAGGCAGCCTTTAGCAGTTCATGATTCTTGGTCTCCACGCCGAAGACAGCCTTATCCAGCTTGGCAGCCGTAGCGGCTTTAGTACCGGTCTTGGTGTATGTCGCGACCGCCATTAGTTGGCTCCCTTTACGAGGATCACGCCCTTGCGCGGGCCTGGTACGGCACCAGTAACACCGATAACGCCTAGCTCGGTGTCAACCAGGGCAACTTTCAAATTACGCACGGTAATCTGTTCGTGTCCAAGCTGTCCGGCCATCCGCGTACCTTTGAAGATGTGCTGGGGATACATTGAGCCGATAGAACCTGGCTTGCGAGTATTGCCTTTGCCACCGTGGGTTTTGCGCTGGCGGTGGAAGTTGTGGCGGCGAATGGTACCAGCCCAGCCCTTACCCTTGGTCAAGCCAGTGACGTGCACGGTGTCGCCAACACTAAAAACGTCGGCGCTGATTTTGCTGCCGACGTTGAGTTCTTCTGGGATTTCAGTAATACGGAATTCGCGAATGAGCTTGGGCATGACCTTGACACTCTTGACGTGGCCAGCGACGCTCTTACTGAGCTTCTTGGCGGTTTCGGTACCAATCTGGACGGCGGTGTAACCGTCTTTGTCTTCGGTCTTGTGATGCAATA
>DATHNF010000031.1:0-10586 GCA_035486285.1 Verrucomicrobiia bacterium
TTTAGTACAAAGCCGCAATCGAGGATCCCACGCTCATCACAAAGGAGACACCTACTTTCCCGACAGCATCAGGCGCTGGTATTATCTTCAGGCTTTACAAATAGTCTGTAGGGATGAGAATGTCGACCGGCTATCGTTCTACGAAGTCGACAGCCCGGTGCCGCAGTCCTCAGGAGGTTGGAATTCATCATTGTTTACTCCTAGCGGGAAGCCATACCAATCGTTTGACGTGGTTCGGTCTTTCACGCAGCACCACCCCGGATGTATCGCTAAGTAACTTCAGAACCGCTTATTATTTAGATTCGCGGTAGAGCTTGGAGGGCCACCAGTTCCAACGGCCAAGCAGGGCAACAATGGAGGGCACCAGTAGCGTGCGCACGAAGAAAGTGTCCAGTAGAATGCCGAAAGCAATGCCGAAACCGATTTGCTGAACTTGCTGGTTGCCGCCGACTAAGCCCAACACGGTGAACGTGCCAGCCAGGATGAGTCCCGCGGACGTGACGGTCGTGCCGGTGATGCCGATAGCTTTGGTGACAGCCTCGGACATGGATTCGTGATTGTGAGCTTCTTCGCGAATGCGGCTCATAACCAAGATGTTATAGTCCTCGCCGAGTGCCATGCAGAAGATGAACATCAGGAAGGGCAAGATGAAGTTCAGCCCATCCTGACCGCCCAGGTGCACGAAGGCAATCATGGCGAAACCAAGCGAACCAATATAGGACAAGCCGACCGTTAGGATGAGATACCAGGGGGCCACCAGGCTGCGCAGCAGGATTGCCAGCAGCGCCGCGATGATGAGCAAGACAATCGGAATGATCTTTTCCAAATCACGCGTAGCGGTGTGGTTAATATCGTAACCAATAGCGTCAGTACTGTAGATGGCGCTCTGCTTGGCGCCGACGCTGCGGGCCACCCTTTGCAAGATCGCCCGATTGGAAGGTGTAGCCGCAGTCGCCGCGGCGCTGCCGCTGACACCGGCATTGCTGATGGCATACAGTTGGACAGTTTTGCCATCGGGACTTATGAACTGGCGGACAGCTTGGACGGCTATACTGTCGGGGCTACTAGCATGAAGCTTTTGTAGAGCGGCTGGGGTTATGGTAAGGCCGTTGACGTTGAACGGTCCGCCAATAGCCTTGAACGCACCGGAGCTAGCCAGTTGGGCCTGCGCTTTGCTGATGACTGCCAGATTATTCCAGACTGGCTGGTTAAACGCGAGGAGCAGGAACTGTGGATTATTGTTAGCGGCGGGGAAGTGCTGCGTAATGACTTGCTGGCCGATTGCCGAATCGCTATTGGCTGGCGCGCCAGTGCTGGTAAAGCCAGTAGTTTTGTATCCCATAATACCCAGTGCCAAACCGCCGAAGATAACGACGCCAACGACCAGCATGGTAACCGGTCGTTTAATAACATTGTCGGCTAGTTTACCCCATAGCCCGATCTTCAGCTCTGTGGCTTTAGTCTTGGACGGCCAAAAAACCGCGCGGCCCATAATTGCCAATAGAGCAGGCAGGAAGGTCAGCGCGATAAGCAGCATAATGCCGAGGCCGATCGCTAGTGCCGGACCGAGGCCTTGGTAAAGGCCGAATGAGGCCAGCAGTAAGCTCAGCAGAGCGGCAGCGACCGTAGCGGCCGAGTAGGTGATTGACTCGCCGACTTTAGACAGGGCTTTGACCACCGCTTCTTTGGGTTCCGAGCCGCGCCGTAATTCTTCGCGGACCCGAAAGACTAGGAACAGGCCATAATCTGTCCCGGCACCAAGGATTAGTACGATTAGCAAAATTTGAGTAATGAACGATACCTGCACGCCAATCTTGGTAGATTCGGCGATAACCGGCTGGGCAACCGCCAAGGCTAGACCGGCTGGGATCAAGGTGACTATTGGTGCTAGGACAGAACGGAAGACCAAGAGCAGCAGCACGATAATAAATATCACCGTATAAAGCTCGGTATTATCGCGGCCATGGTTGCTGGCGGTACTGGAGTCAACACTCTCGGCGAATTGGCCGGTCAAATGTATCTGCAGCCCACTCGGCAAATTATCATGCAGCTGAGCGCGAATATTATTTACGATCGTGGTGGCTTGCTGGCCAAAGCCAGCCCCGCTGATACCGACCATTAGTTGCCGGGCTTTGCCGTCAGCTGACTCGCCTTGGTCAATCACGCTATTCACGCCATGCAGACTCTTGACCTCCGGAATAATACGGTCGATCGCCTGATTATCGGCAACAGTCAACGGCCCGTTCTGGCGAACGGCCACGATAGTCGAAGTACTGGCGGTGCCTTTGGGCTGGAAGCTGCTTTCTAGATTAACTGCCGCAGTGCTCGGACTGCTCTTGGGTAGGAACTGCGAATTGTCGTTCTTGGTGACGTTGTTAATATTCGGTAAATGGGCGGTTAGGATAGGTACGGCTAGAATCCAAAAGATAATGATAAGCCACCGGAACCGAACCGAGAAACGCGCGATTTTTTCAAACATACTGCTCCTTATAATTCCCGCTTAAGATGATGCCCGCAAGCCCATAACGACCTTTTAGTTTAAACACTAGTAGGTTTCTTTACAAGAATGATGCAACCGCTTGGCCACGCTATTCATACTGCGGCGCGGCTGTCGTTATCTTTTGGAGTAGTTGTATGAATGTTTGGAATTCCGTTGGGCTGAGCTGTGAAAAAATAGAGCTGTCACGAGTTGCCAAACGGCTAACCAGGTCGCTGCGTACTCGCTTGCCTTTGGCGTCCAGCCGTACCATTTTGATGCGCCGGTCGTCCTGATTTTCGTAACGCGAGGCTAGCTTCTTTTGCTCCAAACCGTCGACCAAGCCGGTTATATTAGAGGCGTCGCAATTGAACACTTTTTTGAAATTGTTCATCGGGCGGGGATGGTCAAGCAGAAAGAGCATCATGGCCTGCATGCCGGTCAAATCGAATTCTGCCCCTAGTTCGAGCACCCGGCGCTTGGATAGCATCAGGAATTCGATGAGTAGGAGATATGATTGTTCAAGGCTGTTTTGCTTGGGCATGCGATACGCTTTTTCAGTTAATGGTTGACATCGTCAATTATTGACCTTTACAATGAACTGGTACTTCAATTCTAAAAGCTAAGCGACAGAAATTCAAGCAGGAGGACCATTATGGCCAAAGCGAAAGCAACACCAAAAGGCAAGACCAACCACTGGCTGATCCTGATTCTGTTGGCCCTGGCGCAGTTCATGGTGGTGTTGGACGTGTCAATTGTTAACGTGGCGCTGCCAGCTATCCAGCACGCCTTCCATATGTCGCAAACCAGCCTACAGTGGATTATTACCGCTTATACGCTGACGTTTGGCGGTTTCCTGCTGCTTGGTGGTCGTAGCGCCGATCTATTCGGCCGGCGCAAGACGTTCATGATGGGTATTACGCTCTTCACCCTGGCCTCATTGGCTGATGGCCTGTCTCAGTCCGGCGGCATGCTGATTATTTTCCGGAGTGTCCAAGGTCTGGCCGGGGCCTTTATGTCGCCGGCGGCCTTATCAATTATCCTGGTAACGTATAGGGAAGGGCACGAACGTAATGTGGCGCTGAGCGTCTGGGGCGCGGTGGCATCAGGCGGCGCGGCTGTTGGCGTGCTGGCCGGTGGTATCATTACGCAGTACCTCAATTGGCGCTGGAACTTCTTCGTGAACGTGCCGATCGGTATTGGCGTCGTTACTACCGCGCTCAGGATTCTGGACCGCCACGATTCGACATTGGATCACAACGATCTTGACCTACCTGGTGCCGTGCTGGCAACTGGTGGGCTGATGATGCTGGTCTACGCCTTGGTCAAGGCTCCTGAATTGGGCTGGTTATCGGGTGCTTCGCTGTGGCACTTTGGGGTCGCGATCGCGGCGCTGCTGGCTTTCATATTTAACGAAAGCCGCTCCAAGCACCCGCTCATGCCACTGAAGATCTTCCGGATTCGTAACTTGGCAGGGGCAGACTCCATGATGTTACTGATCGCGGCCGGTCTGTTCTCGATCTTCTTTTTCACCACGCTCTACCTACAGGAAATCCTGGGTTACACCCCCGTCAGGACTGGCCTTAGTTTCCTAATCGTGCCTGTGGCTATCGCCATCACGGCAACCAATGTGCCGCGTGTCATCCAGCGTATTGGCTACAAACCAATCCTTATGGTAGCGCCACTGGTTGTTTCCGGCGGCCTGTTCTGGTTATCGCACATACCAGTGAATGGTACTTATTGGGGCAATGTGGCACCGGGTCTGATTATGCTTGGTCTGGGTATGGGCGCCACCTTTGTCAGCGCTACTATTGCCGCAACTTCTGGCGTACCACCGCACGAAGCTGGCCTGGCCTCCGGCCTCCTGAATACCTCCCAGCAGATTGGCGGCGCGCTTGGCTTGGCCGTACTGACTGGCATCGCTACCTCCGCCAGCACCAAATATCTCAAGAATTTACACTTGCACGCCGCCCCAGCACACGCCATTGCTAACGCCGCGACTGTTCACGGTTTCCATGAAGGCTATCTGGTTGGCAGTACCTTCGGAGTTGGTGCCGCCCTGATCGCGACCTTTGTCATCCGTGCCCAAAAGGCTAAGTCCGACCCCAGCCACGGCGAAGCAGCCGTTCCTGTCTAGACAGGACAGATGCCTCTACGGGAGTCTTCTCTAACAAATAGGGTGAACTTTGTAATCATGCGCGGTGGTAAGTTTGGGATGGCCCGGAACCTTATAGCCTGTATTGGCATCCCACTTACTTTCTATCTCAGTCTCGACCGCACTGCCTGCAGCATCAGTACCGCAATCGTAAGAATCCTCCAAGCTAACCGTTACTCTTCGTCTGTAGTTCGAATATTGATTCTTCTTTATAGTGACGGCACCGCCATCAGGCTTAAATGCGCCTGATGGACCGTCGCGTAACAATAGGCGTACCACGTATACGCGTGTCCCGGCTCCATTGCACCCATGCATATCTTCTGGCACGAAGGAAACTTTCGTCGAGCTATCGCCATACGTGATAGAAGTGCTTTCAGGCGGGTATTTGGTATAGCGAAGACAGCGCTGGGCATCTTGAGCATGGGAGTAGCCGCAGAGGAGGGTATTATAATTTGACGTCCCGAATACGCAATCTGGTCCTCCGGACGCTTCGGCTTCTGAGGCGGCTAGGCCCTGTTGTAAGGCAGGCCCTCTAATACCCGCGAAGAACGCCACGGCGGTAGCTCCGCCAATAGCCATAAACCTTCCAAGGGTTAAACCGCGCGTTTCTTCTCGTTCCTGGATTGTAACAGGTTCCCTATTCATGTTGATGACCTCCAATAAACTGGCTTACGCAGCCCGCGTCTATTAATTAATATCACCTCAACACTGTATTGTCAAGCTGCCATCTATTCATGAGCACTGATTATCTCTTATAGAGCCTATGTACTATTGTGCTTATGTTCTGCTATACTCGATCTTAAGATGAGTAAGAAAAACAACTCAACTCTATCATCTGATGTCGTAGAGCAAAACTCTTTAAAGATATCCAGAAAGTTCAAGGGATTGTTGTTTTTTGGTTTAGCTCTGCTGATTGTTATTATAGTGCTGATTGTTCATTCTGTTCATTCGAATACAGTCAAAAACCAGAATGCCTTCCAGATCAATCACAAGAACTATCCCAAGGACTTGGTAGCAGATATGGTTACCTACTCGTTAGAAGGCCAGGCAAAAGTAACCCAAGCAGATAAGTCGCGTGCTGCTCGTAATATTTATAATCTGTATAAGACTGAAATCGCGGCTCAACAAGTTGGGGTAGTCCCTAATAGCGGTGAAATGCAAGCAGCCGAGCAGCAGATAGACTTGCCACGTGCTACAACAAGCGCCGATAAAGACTATGCTCAAGTAGCGGCATTTAACGTGGCCCTTAATCAAGCCTATAGCCGTTACTCTTCGGCAGATGATCAAGGTTATATATTCGTCTTTGACTTCAGCCAGAAGATTATACCGCCCGCGGTTCAAGAAAAACCAGTAGCTGGGTACGGCAACCAGCAGTTAATTAACCAGGACAAACAATACGCGGATCAGCAGGCCCAACAGTATTACGCTCAGTTTAAAAACCACCAAATCTCCGCGACAGACCTGTTGAGTGCCATAGCGGCCAATCCTAGGATTAGTTTTGGGAGCGTGTCGACGTATATTGACGCTTCAAAAGGCAGTATACGTTCACAGATTTTATACTCGGACATTTATAATTATGTGGCCGCTCAGAAGGGTCCTTTGCTTAGTAGTGTTCGCGTGGGCAAGGTCGCTACCAAACAGGAGCCTGGCCCAAACAACTACGCTGACGGATACTACTACTTTGTGCAGTTAAGTAAGGCTTCGCCCTTGATAGACAATCCTGAAGGCACGGTTGGTACGCAGACGAACAAATTACAGGCAGTCTACTATGGTATCTAAAATAAACGCTAATAAAAAAATACTTTTCCTAGTCGCTTTTGCCGGCTTCATGCTTTTTGGTTTCCTCGGTGGCGGAAGCGCCAAAGCCTATGCTGAGCAGTGTAGTATTTTGACCGGTAATCCCCACGACTTCGCGGGGCTTCAGGTTGGTTTCGCCGTTGAAAAACCAGATGGCACACCTGATACGCCCAGTGACTACAATAATATCACCCTACGTATCGGCACTGCCTATCCGTCTTATTCTAATTATAACGGCAGTCTCAATAGTAGCGGCAACGGCTATTACAATATGTATAATCCTAACAATGGTTCTAGGACTATAGCGGAAAGCTTCCATCCTGTTGGTGGCCAAAGCAGCTGTTTAGGTAATAATTACGGGGTAGTCCTCAGTAATGATGGCACAACAGACGTCAGTGGTAATCAATGGGAGCTTGACTGCGATTATAGTTATCGAGTAGAAGGCGGAGAAAATCCAGGACTGCCCTATCAACAGTTCAACTTATATATAACCAGTAACAGTGCGCCCGACGGTATCCCCAATCTACCTGGGGCCTACTGGACGGCTCAAATTAATAGTTCAGGTAATGGGGTAGGGGAAAATCCAGCTCCAGGCTCAGGCGGCTTTAGCAGCGGCAACCCCTTAGTGGTGGCTCCGGCAAATGGTAACACGGCTAGAGTGACTTATATTTATCACGAAGGATCCATTCCACCACCCAAACTACCGCCGGGTGAACCTGGCGGAGCTGCCTTAACTTGTACTACTCTCCAGTATACGGCAGGTATTTATAGCAATGGGAAAGAATCGTATCAGGAATATGGTTTAGTCACACTATCGGGCGCTACAGTTGGAAGTGGTACGACTATATATGGCGCAGATGCTCCGATCGGCCTCACTGGAACCAAACGCGCCACGAGGCCTAGTGACGTTAATGGAGGTACGCAGCTTAACTCTATTGCTACCAATATTATCCCCACTGGTAAAACCGCGTCAGTCACTATTGTCGTGTATTACGGTAGCGGTAACTATTTGACAACGATTACGGCAACGACCCCACAGTGTTATCAAGCAAGTTGTCAGATAGATAGTGTCGTGGGTAATTTGCCAGACGGAGAGTTCAGTAACGGAGGATCTGGTATGGCAACCGTAACGGTTTACAATAATAGTTATGATGCGGGAGATCAACTAGGTATACCATCGAGTCTTAATGGTGGTGCCAACCCTCTGATAGTACAAACCAATCTTGGGAACTCAGGAGCATTTGGAGGTGTGCCTAGTAATGGCACGGCAACAGTTCAGGTTCCCATTATGGCCCCCACTAGTGGAAGTAGCTTTTCGATTTCGGCTGGAGTTGCCTTTGCTAGTGACTTCTGGGTGAGCGCGCCTCCTCCAGCCTGTTCGGGCTTAGGGGGTGTTGGCGGAAATCCCGTTTCTATTTACCAGCCGCCATTACTGAGTATCAATAGTGCCATATGTGGCTCAACGACTCCTACGTTAAATGGCTGGGCTTTTGCACAAAACAATGAACAGGCGGCCTCAATTTATGTCGAGGCGTACGTTGATGGTCCTAAGGGCTCTGGGACGGCATTGCCGGGGAATCCTTTCATTGCGAATGTACCCAGGCCTGACGTTGACGCGGCCTATGGAATTACTGGTGACCATGGTTTTAGCATTGCTATTCCCGCGCAATACCAGGACGGGCAGGACCATACATTCTATGTATATGCTGATGATCCCAACGGTATTCAAAATACGGGGCCGGCCGAAATAACTATGACTGGCTGTGAATCGTTTCATCTACAGCCGGGGGCCAATGGCGGTACGCTTAGCCCGACAGCTGAGGCTCCGACCAGTTTTGATGGTGCAGCGATTGTCACCGTGACTTATGGTGCGGGCAACAGTGCAACCTATAATTATCCTAGCTTTCCTGGAGTGCCTGCCAGTGTCTCCTATACCATTTCGAAAAACGGCACTGTTCTCAGCTCTGGCTCAGTTCCTGCTCCGAATCCACCTAATAATGGACGCTTCAATGATACAAGCTATACGCCTCCTGCAGTTTCAATAGCGCCTGGTTCTTATGAAGCGGGATACAATTATTGTGTTAACGTAAGCGGTTCGCCGATAGCTGGGTTTATTCAAAACGACGGCACGATATTAAGCGTGTCAGATAATGGTCCTGATACGCAATCCAGTTGTGATATAGTTGTAAACCGGCCGTTTTTCAAAGTCTATAATGGTGGGCTCTCGGCGGGCGGAGTGTTTAGTTCCGTCGGTGGCAGCTGCCCGGCTAATAGCGGCGAACTGGCCGGTTGGAATAATGATAGTGGTACGCAACCGAACTACGGTGCCAGTACGCAACTGAGCGCTCTGGCGAGCGGCGATATTGTCGGCTTTGCCAGCAACCAATCAGCCTTTGGTAACCTGTCTACAAGTTTAAGTTTCGCAAACACGGTGCATACTACTGGGTCTGGCGGGGCCGACGGGAGTGAATATAGCCCGAATCTTGGCGGTGATTTTGGTGGCTGCCCAACCCTCACTTCGGCATCACCTCCTACTAGTGGGGATACTTCTACTATTGCTGGCGGTTCCTCACTCGGCTCCATAACAATCAGCCCTGGAGATAATAAATCTATCTTCGTGAATGGTGACGTCTACATAACCGGCAATATCCTATACAAAGGCGATAACGGGCTGACCGGGCCGGGCGCAGCCTGGACGAGCGCTGCTGATGTTCCGTCATTTGTGCTGCACGCTAGCGGTAACATACACATCGCGCCTGGCGTCACCGAATTGGATGGTTTGTATATCGCGGAACCATCGTCAGGCGGCCCAGGCGGTACAATTTATACGTGTAGCCCTGGCGTTGGCGCTATTCCGCAAAGCTTCATCAACAATGCTTATTCCACCTGCAATAAACAGTTAACAGTTTACGGAAACTTCGTTGCTAACAAAGTCAGCATGATGCGAACCTATGGCTCGCTGCGCGACGAGACACCAAATCCGGGCGCCCCCGGTACGCCTGCCACTCCCGGCACTCCTGGCACCCCCGGCACCCCTGGAGCTGACACTGCTCTGACGTGGAGTAGCACTGGCCCTGTAGCGGGCATGAATTGTACGCAGATTACCGAACCATCCGATCCTCATGGATGGGACAATAACTATCTATGTGAGCCAACCTGGTCAACTATAAAGTTAAGTTGGTCAAACTCCGGGCTTAGTGGAGCGCAAAGTGCCGCGACTCCCGATTGTACGGCTGATTGGCAGAGTATTGTTAATCGCGCTCCAGCTGAAACTTGGAATGACGATTATCTGTGCAGCAACTATCCCATAACGCTTCAGCATGGTAACGATCCTACCAAGTACTGCACATTAATTACCGAGCCGTCTGAAGACGGCTGGCAGCCAGTGCATGTTTGTTTGAGCAAACCTGTTGCCGGTACCCCCGGCACCCCCGGCACTCCTGCCACCCCTGGCACTCCACCATCGGCGCAACTTGCCAATCCTTGCAGTAATACTCCGCCAGGTTTCGTGCCACTTTCGCCGCAGACATGTGCCGCTGAAGTCTTTGACTTCAGCCCGGAAATATACCTGTCAACGCCAGCTGAGGCGCCTCCAAGTGGCGGAACCACACAATATGATGCCATAACCAGTTTGCCACCGGTGCTATGATCAATTACAATAGAAGTAAATTCTAAGCAGGAAATAGATATCAAAAATGGGTGGGCACCAATATTACGATCAAACATTGATACCGGGCCAGCGGCCGTTCATCGATGGTGCTTATGCTATAATTCGACTGATGAAAAGCACTATATGCTGGGTACAAAGCGGCACTACGGTAGGGGCTAGATCATGAGCTCCTTACTCAGTAATTCTTCTGACTTCTTTGGTCTGGACATAGGTACCACCGCTGTCCGTTTGGTGCAGCTGCATGGTGGTACTCCCAAGACGTTGGTCAAATACGCCTATGTGCCTTTGCAGAGCACACTAGCGCTCAGCGAATCCAAGGCCGACCAGCAAAAACTCGCCCAAACGGTCGCACAACTGGTCAGTCAAGCGCATGTCAGCACTCGGAACGTCGCGGTTGGCATTCCTTCTAGCCGGGTCTTCACGACCGTTGCTGATGTCGACCGGCTGCCCACCAGTGAGCTCGACAAAGCTATTCGCTATCAAGCTGA
>DATHNF010000032.1:0-3396 GCA_035486285.1 Verrucomicrobiia bacterium
TCCTCCAAGACGCTATCCAGCACATGATTGACGATGGCCACCATTTCTACGCCTGTGAAATTCAGGACGGCCGGTACTACGACACTGGTAATCCTATCGAATATCTCAAGACTGTCGTCGATTTCGGCCTGGAGCGTCCCGACACTGGCCCGGAACTCAAGCAGTACCTTATTGATAAATTACGTTAGCCAGACGTATGACGGCGCTGGACGGCGATTTCACCTAGCGGCCAAATAGTTATATACTAAGCCTATGACAACCACTGATACCGTACTGCTTATTGTCCTGACAAGCCTGCTGAGCGTTTTCTTTCTCTTCTGTATCGCCGCGTTGATTATGGTCCTCAAATTACTGAGCAGTGTCCGGCAGGTGGTGGCCAAAGCCGATGACGTCGTTGATTCCGTCGAAGCCGCCGCTGATGCCTTTAAGGACGTCCAAGGGCGGATGGCCTTCTTCAAGCTGGTCCGTAACATTATGAAACTAGTACAAAGGAGCCGCAAATAATGAGCAGACGAAATCGCAATCAGAACAACGTCAAACGGCTGGCTATCGGCAGCCTCTTGGCTGGTATATTCGGGTATCTGGCCGGCATTCTGACAGCGCCCCAAAGCGGCAAAGAAACCCGCCAGGATATTAAGGAAACCGCTGACCGCAGTCTGGCCGAAGCCGAGAAAGACCTCAAGAAACTGCACACCGAACTCGGCAAAGTTATCGAAGAATCCAAGAAGACCAGTGACAAACTCGGCGGCAAGGCCCAAAAAGACCTCGGTACCATTCTCGAGAAGGCCAAAGACACCAAAGAAAAAGTCCGTGAAGTCCTCAGCGCCATTCACGAAGGCGACGCCGAAGACAAAGAGCTAGCCAAAGCCATCAAAGACGCCAACGCTGCCATCGACCACCTCCGCGACTACCTCAAGAAATAGCTACAGCTGTTTGACAATAGTATGAATGTATAGTAGTATTAGTCTATATTAGACTACGGTATCTAGGTAAATAATTGGTAAGTGAGGTGACCATGAGCGAAGTTATTAGCAAGAAGCAGACAACCTACGAGCGCGTTGCCCGAAAGTTAGCCAGGCCAGTACTTGGCGCCCTTGGCGCAGTAGCTTTTCTCGCCGGTACCACCGCTTCAGCCGAAGCTTCGACGAGACCAGCATCACCCCAGGAGACTCCAGCAATTACAACTCCTCTAGTGATTAATCCGGCTGCTATTCTCCAAAGCCGCATGGCCCACAAACAGCCAGTAACGGTTGACGCCTTCCAAGGGGTAAACTGGGGACCAAATGAGGCGAACGAAACCACCGTGCCTCTAGTAGCGCAAGTTGATGGGCAGACTGATTACTTCGCGGTGACTCAAACGCAGCCTAACAAATTCGGCTCACTCAAGACGCTCCGAGTCTCTGAACTAGTCGATCTAGCTCCTGACGCCTTGGTATCTGAAACGTTCCCTGGAATCACCAGCGAGACTACTACGGCCCAGAGCGGCGTAGTAAGGCTAGCTTCGGACAAAGCGCCCATGATAGAGGTATCGGGCGTGGCATATAGTGACGGTAAGGCTCTATTCGCCCTAGTTGGCCAAACGGTCCCTAACCCGAACGCCGCTCCAGTTCCACCGCAAGTTCCGTAGTTACCCAAACGTCCCAAGTAGCCAACTATTCTCTCGTGCGTTATAATTAGATACATAACGTAACGCTCTTGAGGGATATCTTTGGCCACACAAAAACACTCGTTGCAGAGCAGCGATTACGTGCACTTGCACAACCATACGCAGTATAGTTTGCTTGATGGTTTAACCAAGGTGCCCGGGCTTGTCGAGCATGTCAAGAAAAATGGCATGACGGCGGTGGCTATGACAGATCACGGGACACTCAGCGGTGCCATTGAGTTTTATAAAGAAGCTGTCGGGGCAGATATCAAGCCAATTATTGGCATAGAGACGTATGTGGCGGCGCGCAGTCTCTATGACAAAGAGCCGGGCAAAGACAAGCAGAATTATCACTTAATTCTGCTGGCCATGAACCAGGCCGGCTATCAAAACCTAATGGCGATCAGCACTATTGCCAATCTTGAGGGGTTTTATTACAAGCCACGTATCGACCGTGAGCTGCTAGCTAAGCACAATGAGGGTCTGATATGCTTGAGCGGCTGTATCAACAGTGAGGTTGGCGACGCTCTGCGACAGGGGCAGTACGATCTGGCTAAGGATATTGCTACATGGTACAAGCAACAGTTCGGTGATCGTTATTATTTGGAAATCCAAGACCATGGCCATCCCGACCATCCCAGCAAATGGGGCGAACAAGAAAACGTCAACCGGCAGCTGTTGCAGCTCGGCAAAGAGTTGGACATTTCCTGTGTCGTGACTTGTGATGCCCACTACTTGCGGCATGAAGACCAAGAAGCGCATGAAATATTGCTCTGCGTGCAGACCGGCTCTTTCCTGAGCGACGAGAAGCGCATGAGTCTTAAGGATTTCGAGCTCCACGTCACCGCGCCTGGCGAAATCATTAAGCGTTGGGGCAAAGACTACCCCGAACTAATCACCAATAGCCGGGTAATCGCCGAGCGCTGCAATATCAAAATCGAACTCGGCAATATTCTCATTCCGAAATTTGAGGTACCAAAAGGTGAAACCGAGAAATCATACCTAGAAAAACAAGTCTACCGAGGATTAGCCTGGCGCTATGGAGCGCCCAGCCCAGGGACAAAAAAAGCTGGAGATAAAACTCCACCGGAGAAGCCGCTCAGCGAAGCCAAGGCCGCCAAGCTCAGCATCGCGGCTGCCAAGAAACTGCTGCCCGCCCCAGTCCTAGAACGCGCCATTTACGAGCTGGGTGTCGTGGAAGACATGAAGTTTAACGGCTACTTCTTGATTATTGCTGACTTCATCGGCTGGGGCAAAGACCGGGGCATTGTCTTCGGTCCAGGCCGTGGCAGTGCCGCTGGTTCGATTATCGCCTACGCGCTCAAGATAACAGAGCTTGACCCCTTGCAATATGATTTACTGTTCGAGCGTTTTCTGAATCCCGACCGCATTAGCATGCCGGACGTTGATATCGATATCCAGGATAGTCGACGCGAAGAGGTTATCCAATATTGTGTTGAGAAATACGGCAAAGACCGCGTTGCCAATATTGTAACCTTCGGCCGCATGGCCGCCCGCAACGCTGTCCGTGACGTATCACGCGTCTTGCAGGTGCCATACGCTGAGGCGGACCGTTTCGCTAAGATGATTCCGCCACCTATCCAGGGGCGCCATATCCCGTTGGCCACGTCGCTACAGAAGGACCATAATTTGAAGCACGAATACGAAACCAATGAGACCGCCAAGCGTGTTTTTGATCTAGCCGTCCAGATGGAAGGCACTATTCGCTCGCATGGTGTCCACGCCGCTGG
>DATHNF010000033.1:0-3671 GCA_035486285.1 Verrucomicrobiia bacterium
TGGGTTTGGCGGGTGATTTGGGCATACTTAGGGGGCTCCAGTATTTACTATATTATTAAGAAGTATACCAAGCCTGCTTGATTAGCCAAGCTCGATTAGGGCAGTGTCCTTGAAGGCCTTGCCACGACGCAACAACAACCGGCCTTGCTGGAAATCGCCCGCTTCAAAATGCTCACGCTGAACCCTCTGCCCGTTAACTGTTATAGCGTTCCCGCTGAGCAGTCGTCGGGCGTCGGTGTTAGAGCTAGCCAACCCGCTACTAACTAAGGCATCGACTATTGAGCCTGCTTCAGCAACCCGGGCAGCAGGAATATTACGACGGATTTCGGCGACGACGTCATCAGTAGCTTCACCGATGGATTGCTGACCAACGAGATAGCCAGTCACTGTTTGGGCAAATGTAGTCGCTTGCTCGCCGTGCACCAGGGTGGTTACGGCTTCGGCTAGCTTGGTTTGGGCTAAACGCTCCTGCGGCCGTTTGCGATGTTCTTCGATAAGCTGATCAATAGTCGTCTTGTCTAGCATAGTATAGACCTTGAGGTAGTCAGCAACTCCGGCGTCATCACAATTAATCCAGAACTGGTAGAACTGGGTCGGCGTAGTCTTGGCCGGATCGAGCCATACGGCACCTTGCTCACTCTTGCCGAACTTGGCGCCGGTTTCTTTATTTACTATCAATGGTGCAGACCAGACGTGCGCTTCATCACCGGTCACACGCCGTATCAGGTCAACACCCGCGATACTATTGCCCCACTGGTCAGCACCGCAAACTTGTAGGTTAACCCCGTACTCCCGGTGCAGGTGCAGGAAGTCATAGCCCTGAATTAAGGCGTAGCTGAACTCGGCATAGCTGATACCGGCACTATCTTCGCCAAGACGGCTCTGAACGAAATCCCGGCCCAGCATCTGGCGCATTGGGACGTGCTTGCCAATATCACGGAGAAACTGCAAATAGCCCATACCTTTGAACCAGTCATAATTATCGACTAGTTCAAACGGCTGGCCAGCGAATATGACACCATACTGCTTGGTGATAGCTGCTTTGTTGCGGTCAATTTCATCTTGCGACCTTAGCTCGCGTTCAGTAGCCTTACCGTCGGGGTCACCGATTAAGCCGGTAGCGCCGCCGATTAGTAAGTACGCTTTGTGGCCATGTTCAATAAAGTGCCGGACCATCATGGCGGCAGCCAGATTGCCGATAGTCATTGAGTCAGCGCTAGGGTCCACGCCCCAATAGAAAGTTATTGAACCGTTATCAAGCGTCGTACTATCTTTGTAAGTAGTCTGGTTAACGAAACCGCGCCATGAGAGTTCTTCGGAAAGTGTCATTGTGCCTCATTAATACTGTTAGGGTGGGGATAACCGGATAGTTTTCACCGTACTTAGCGTATCGCTGTGCCGTGCTTGCGCCTCTCTCACAAGTATAGCGTATTCCGAGGATCGTAACCAAGCTGAGCGGTAGCTGAATGTGCCAACAAAAAACGTAGACTTTTTGCGGGGCAGGTTTGCTATAATTAGCCATAAGGTTTTATGAGGAGACGTAAAAACAAGATATGAATCCGCGTAAACGGAGCGGCCGCAACCGCGCCAGGAATACCATTACTACCAAGAGCGGCAAGACGCTTCGGCTAAACCGCTCCCTTAGCGACCGCGCCAAAGCCAACAAAGCCGCCCGTGCAGCTGCCAAAGCTACCTACTTGAGCACCCTGCCCAAGAACCGCTGGAAGCGCCTGCTCTACCGCATGCATCCCAAGCGCGTCGCCCAGTACTGGTTTAGCCGCGAAGGCGGTATTATGGCGCTCAAAGTTATTGGCGTCGCTATCGTTGTCGGCTTCTTTATGACTATTGGTCTATTCGCCTACTTCCGCAAAGATTTGCCCAAGATTAAGGACATCTCTGGTGATAATCTCGGCGGCAGCATCACGTATTATGACCGCACTGGCCAGACCGTACTGTGGCAAGACTATAATGCTGTCAAGCGGACGCCGGTCCAAAGCAACCAGATCTCACCCTACATGAAAGACGCCACTGTGGCTGTTGAGGATAAGGACTTCTATAAAGAAGGTGCTTTTGACGTGCGTGGCATTATGCGTGCCGCGGTCCATGACGCGGCTGGTGGTGGCGGTAGCGTCCAGGGAGGTTCGACCATTACCCAGCAGCTGGTGAAGCTTAATGAAAACTGGACCGATAACCGAACGATAACCCGCAAAGTTAAGGAGCTGATACTCTCAGTCGAGCTAGAGCGCGAGTACTCAAAAGACGATATCTTGACTGGTTATCTCAATATTGCGCCTTATGGTGGCGTGGATTATGGCGTCCAAACAGCGGCCGAAGATTACTTCCAAACCAGCGCCCAAGACTTAACCCTACCAGAAGCCGCTATGCTGGCTGCCATCCCGCAGGCACCAAGTTATTACTCGCCGTATGGCAGCACCCAATTTAACCCTGAAGCCGGTAACACCTTCAGCCAGTCGGCATTAATCGATCGCCAGCAGCACATCTTGGATCTTATGGCGCAACAGGGCTATATCACGCAGGCCCAGGCCGATGCAGCCAAAAAGGTCAACGTCTTGGCGCTCGTACATCCAGAGCAGAATAAATACCAAGGCATCCAGGCGCCCTACTTCGTGTTAGCCGCCAAAAACCAACTTGAACAAACCTATGGCGCCAGTGTCGTAGAGCGCGGCGGCTGGAAGGTCATCACTACGCTCGATATGAACTTGCAAAACAAGGATGAGCAACTAGTAGCCACCAATTACTCCAATATTCAACGTTCGACTGACGGCTTAGCAGACGAAGAAGCCAATGTGACAGAGGACGTGCAAACTGGCCAGATTGTTGCCCTGGTTGGTGGCGTCAACTTTAACGACCCTACCGATGGACAGATTAACTATGCCGATTCGGTGCTCATACCGCCTGGTTCAAGTTTTAAACCGTACGATTACACGACCCTAATAAACGACAACAACAACGTGGGAGCTGGTTCTGTACTGTATGATACCGAAGGTCCATTACCTGGCTACCCCTGCACTAATCACTCCACACCACAACAGGGTGGTAACTGCTTACAGGATTATGACTTCCTGCAGCCTGGGCCAATCACGCTGCGCTACGCTATTGGCGGCTCGCGCAACATTCCGGCCGTCAAAGCCATGCTAGAAGCTGTACCGGGCGACACCAGTAACGGCTACACCAAGTCGATTAACAAAGTTATCTCGACGGCTTCAGCACTCATGGACAACCCGTACGACCAAAGTAAACACCAGAATACCTATAATTGTTACCAACCGGGCGTCGACCTGACGGCAGTTACAGCGGCTGATGTAACACAGTGCTATGCGGCCTCAGCTATCGGTGATGGCGGCTTCTTGCACCTTGATGATCACGTCAATGGCCTATCAAGTATCGCCCGCGAGGGAGCAGCCATCCCCCGAACCTTCATATTAAAGGTCACTGATGCTGCCAACAAAACCGTTTACCAGTGGGCACAGCCCAAGCCCACGCAGGTCGTTAAGCAAGACTCTGCTTACATTGTCGATAACATGGCTAGTGACCCAAGGGCCAGCTATCTCCCGGGTTCCTGCTCGGCTACTAGCTGTACGAGTTTGGCTGATGGCGGCTACAAGTTCCAACGCTACAACGGCTGGGATTTCGCGGTCAAAACCGGCACC
>DATHNF010000034.1:0-5908 GCA_035486285.1 Verrucomicrobiia bacterium
TTGGATTCTGCATGCCGCTGATAACACTTTCGAAACTAGTACGGTCCCAATGTGCCGCGTACTTGTCGTCGGCCCGGCGGCGATCACGCTTGATATTACGCCCAAAGGCCGTATCAGCATCAACCTGGAACCAGACCAAAAGTGGCTGAGCGTGACAGCGGCGTGCTAGGTTGCGTAGATTTTGACGCTGCTTGGCCCGCATGGCGTTCATGTCATAAGCGACGCTGAGACCGGCAGATAGAAATTCTTCGGTCATATAATCCATGAGCTGGCCGACGATAGTGTTTTCTTGGCTGTCGCGCCGTGGTTCCTGGAAAAGCTCGCTCCGAATACGGTCCGCTTGTACATGCGCCATGTGAACATTTTCACTGAGCTGCCGGGCAAAATAGGTCTTACCGGCACCAGGGTAGCCGTAAAACAGCAGCAAGAACGGCTTTGTCGGAAATAATTTCGCCATATCTATTCATGTATAGCAGATTTCCCTGTTTTTGGAAAGCAAAATCAGATGACAACTACTACAACTTGCCGTATTATAACTTCTAAGCAAAGCCGTCACAAAAAATAGATGGCTTGCTAGAATAAAGAGACGCTTTTCTCTCGCGCAAAGGGAAAAGAGCAGCCCGCATGACGAATTTATTTCGGCATTCGGCGCGATGAGAAAAACCGCAGGTTTGTCTCATTTGTGTTCATAGGGGCATAGTACAACGGTTAGTATAAGGGTCTCCAAAACCCTAGATCGTGGTTCGATTCCACGTGCCCCTGCCAACAAAACTTATTATTCAAGAGGCTATTGCAGATATTGAGCGCAGGTCAGGCTTAGAGGTTGCAGAAATTTATTAAATCCGTGGCTTATTACGCTTGTGCTATAGAGGCAAGCCATCTATAATTAGGTAACGGTAAAACTAAAAGGCGGAGCGAAAAGAAAGAGGGTAATGAAAATACTAATGCTTGGCTGGGAGTTACCTCCCCATAACAGCGGTGGGCTGGGAATTGCTTGTTACCAGCTCTGCAAAGCTCTCTCTAGCCAGAACGTCGACATCGAATTTATCCTGCCATACCAGGCCGATCATGGCATTGATTTTATGAAAGTAACGGCTGCTCATCCACAGGGTGTTACGGAAATTTTGCGCTCCGGTATTGCATATGACAGCCACAAATACATTATGGCTGATGGCAGTGAAGCATGGCTGAATATCCATGATCAGCAGCAGCTGTATGAACACGCGGTTGTCAAGCTAGTCGAAGATAGGGAGTTCGATATTGTCCACGCCCACGACTGGCTGACATTTAGGGCGGCACTACGAATCAAAGAGCAGAAGGAGTGCCCGATCATTTTACACGTACACTCTGTCGAATCTGATAGGGCTGCCAGCGACTACGGCAACCCTTTAGCGCGCGAAGTTGAAGGCATCGCCCTGCATCTTGCTGATCGTGTGATTGCTGTCAGCGACCATACCAAGCGCAGCATCATGAAAGATTATGGCCTGCCGGCTAACAAAATAGAAGTTGTTCATAACGCTATAGATCCCGGAGATGTAGCGCCATTGGACGATGATAACGCCTACCGCTATTTAACGCTGATGCGGAGCCTGGGCTACCGCGTAGTCGTCAATGTTGGCCGTTTAACTATCCAGAAAGGCTTGCCCAACCTGCTACGTGCAGCCAAGGCAGTTATCGACCGCGCGCCCAAGACCTTGTTCCTGATTGTTGGCAGCGGCGAGCAGCAATACGAGCTTATTGAACTGGCAGCTGCGCTTGGTATCGGCGCTAATGTTGTGTTCGCCAACTTTCAACGAGGTAAGCGGTGGCGCGATGCTTTCGCGATCGGTGATCTGTTCGTTATGCCATCAGTTTCCGAGCCCTTCGGTCTAACTCCTTTGGAAGCCATTGGCTTCGGGACACCAGCACTTGTTAGCAAGCAGTCGGGTATTAGCGAGGTCTTGCGTAACTGCCTGAAGGTTGATTTTTGGGATATTGACGAAATGGCTAACAACATCGCGGCAGTGGTTCAGAGTGATACGTTGCGTGACGAACTCTGGCGAGCCGCCTATCTTGAATACGAGAAAATGTCCTGGAACGATGCTAGCGACAAAGTATTGCAGCTCTACGAGGCTCAAACAGCTGGAGCTGCGGCATGAAAGCCATTGTTCTGTACCTACATGTTCACCAGCCGTACCGGGTACGACACTATACCATCTTTGATAGCGGGATTAATCATGACTACTTCGATGCTTCGTATGAAGCCCCCACCAACAATGAGCGAATTCTTCAAAAAGTAGCTGGGAAGTCTTACCTGCCTGCCAACCGCCGGCTTCTCAAACTTCTACAAGATAATCCCAGCTTTAAATTAAACCTGTCCATCACCGGTACTGTCTTGGAGCAGTTGGAGCGCTGGTCACCAGAGGCTTTGCGGTCTTTCCAGGAGCTCTGCGCCACCGGACGGGTTGAGATTCTGGCTGAAACGTATCACCACACGCTAGCCTTCTTTTATTCGCGTGCGGAGTTCGAAATGCAGGTAGAGATGCACAAACGTAAAGTCCAGGAGCTCTTCGGCCAAACCCCCCAGGTCTTCCGTAACACCGAGTTGGCGTACAACAACGACTTGGCTTACTGGGCCGATCGGGCTGGCTACAAGGGTATCTTGGCTGAAGGCTGGGACCCAATCCTAGATTGGCGAAGCCCGAACTTTGTTTACCGGCCTGCCTATACTAACCAGATCCGTTTGTTGCTTAAGAATTACAAACTGAGCGATGACATTGCCTTTCGTTTCGGCGACCACGAATGGGCTGAATGGCCGCTCACTGCTGACAAGTTTTCACATTGGATGAGTCAGGACCAGGACGCGACCAATTTTAATCTCTTTATGGATTACGAAACATTTGGTGAACACCAATGGCATGAATCAGGCGTTTTTGAGTTCCTAGAGCACTTACCCAAAGAATGGCTGAAGACCGAAAACCACACCTTCATGACTGTGAGCGAGGTGATTGATACCTTTGAGCCAGTTGATCAGATTGACGTACCGCAAACTATTACTTGGGCTGATACGGAGCGCGACTTGTCAGCCTGGTTAGGCAATGATTTGCAAGGAGCTGCTATTAATCTCCTCTACGGTTTGCAGGAACGGATTATCGGTAGTAAAGATCTAGCCCTGATCGAAGACTGGAGGCGCTTACAGACATCAGACCATTTTTATTACATGTGTACCAAATGGTTTAACGACGGTGATATTCACGCCTATTTCAGCCCCTACGACACCCCGTACGAAGCCTATATCAACTTCATGAACGTGTACCGTGACCTACAAACCCGACTCATCGAGAAAGGCGTTGAAATATGAAAGCTTGTATAGCTACCAACTCTAGAAGCATCTTTATGCTGGCTATTGTTAGCGTTACGGGCTTTCAACCTTCAGCCACGAAGCCGGAGGCTCCCCATGGGTAGGCCAGTCGTCCTGAGCAATGGCCAGCTATTCGTCGGTTTGGACGAAAACGGCTTGGTACATGACTTCTACTATCCGTACGTTGGTCTAGAGAACTTAACTAATGCTCGTAGCAGCCAGCACAAAATCGGTCTCTGGGTTGATGGCAAGTTTAGCTGGACCGATGATGGCAGCTGGCAGATTAGTGTCGACTTCGAAGAAACAGCCCTAATAAGCGATGTACGGATGCATTCTGCCGACCTGGGCATTACCATTGAGTTCGAAGATTTCATAGACATCCAATATAACGCGCTGGTACGTTGCATGCGCATTACCAACGAACGTGCCGAAGAGCGGGACATCCGGCTATTTATGCACCAGGTTTTTCAGATTTCACGGGCGGGCCGGGCCGATACGGCCTTGTACGTGCCGGAAGATGCCTATCTACTCGACTACAAAGGTCGTTGCTGTCTGCTGATTGCTGGCAAGACTGACGACGGACAGACCTTTGACCAATATGCTGTCGGCAACTACGCCGTCGAAGGCAAAGCCGGCACCTTTAAGGATGCTGAGGATGGTGAATTATCAGATAATGCCGTGGAGCACGGCGGCGTTGACAGTGTGGTGCGTTTCCGCAAGCGTGTTGCGGGCAATGGTACGTTCGGCGTTGACTACTGGGTCGTGGCTGCTAATAGTCAAACTGACGCTCAAGTCGCCCACACCTATCTCAAATATTATCCGGTCTCTAAACGGCGCGAAGAAGTCCGCCAGCACTGGCAAACATGGCTGTCACCCGCCACTCCTTACTTAGACAAACTCCCGGCCGAAGCGCTGGCGTTAACTCGAAAGAGCATGTTGATCGTCAAAGCCCACTGTGACGATCGTGGCTCTGTTCTGGCAAGCGGTGACTCAAGTATATTCAACTATGGTCGCGATTATTATTGTTACTGCTGGCCGCGTGATGCCGCTTTCGCCGTTTGGCCGCTTATTCGGGTGGGTATCTATGGTGAGGCCGTGCGTTTCTTCGAGTTCGCGCGCGATACCATGCACCGTGATGGCTATTTGATGCACAAATACCAGCCTGACCGGGCCATCGGCAGCACCTGGCACCCTTTAGTGCACAACCGGCACAAAGAACTGGCTATCCAAGAGGATGAAACGGCTAGCGTCATCTATATGATGGGGCAGTACTACAAACACAGCCAGGATAAGACCCTTATCATGAACTTCTACCACACGTTCATCAAACCGTGCGCCACCTTTATCGGCAACTACATTGATGAAGCTACAGACCTACCACACGCCAGTTATGACCTTTGGGAGGAGAAGTTCCTGACCAGCACCTATACGGCTTGCTCTGTCATTGCCGGCTTAGAAGCTGCCGCGGAGCTAGCAGAGGTTGTTGAGCACCCTGACGACGCTATTGTTTGGCGGCGGGCAGCCGACCGAATACGCGGTGGGCTTGATGCGCTCTATCATCCAGATGGCTATTTCCGTAAGGGCTTCCTGCTTCAGTCTGATGGCAGCTTGCAGTATGACGATACCGTAGACATTTCCAGCTTCTTTGGGCTTTTTATGTTCGCGCGCCTTGAGCTCGACGATCCACGCCTACTAAGCATGCTCAAACACGTGGAGTCGCGCTTGCTTAATAGCACGCCGATCGGTGGCGTTATCCGGTACGAGCACGACGGCTACTTCCTGGCGAAGCATCAGTATAAAGGCAATCCCTGGATTGTCTGCAGCTTATGGCTGGCGCAATATTATCAAGCCGCCGGACGAAAGGATGAGGCTAGGGCATTACTAGAATGGGCTGCCGCGCGATCCTATCCAAGCGGCGCTCTCAGTGAGCAATTTGATCCAGATACTGGTACAGCTCTAGGCGTCACGCCATTGGTTTGGAGTCATTCTGAAACAGTTAATACCATGCTTGATCTGACCAAGCCTACTTGAGTGTTGCTTTAAATTTGCCTGTTGGACTAGCGCTTGGGGGCTTCGTTGCGGCCAAGATTCTTCTTGGTTTCGGTGAAAACGATGTGTTTGCGGAGCTTGGGGCTGTATTTGCGTAGAGCTAACTTATCGGGCGTATTCATTGTATTCTTGGTCGTATAATACAAACGCTCACCAGTCTCTTCGGAGACTAGTCCAATAATCTTTCGCTTATCGCCTTTTTTCGCCATAGGTTACTGAGTTTAACAGATATGAGGCATCTTATCAAGAGCTTTTTATTTTCTTCCCGGGCTTATTCTTGATAATAAAATAAAAATAGCGGCTGATCATTTCCGCTATTTTTACTTTTTCCTCTTGCAAGAAGGACAAACTTTGTAAGGGTATTTCTTTTGGATTTACTCTTACCTAACGCTTATGGTAATCCCTTGTACTAGTTTTGTCAACACTCGCCTTATCGGTCGTGAGCAAGGTGTCTTTCATGAATGGAGCCGGCGGAGGGAGTCGAACCCACGACCCGCTGTTTACAAAACAGCCGCTCTG
>DATHNF010000035.1:0-8377 GCA_035486285.1 Verrucomicrobiia bacterium
ACCAATCCTGCCACGAAAAGGGTTTGGCTGACAGGGCGCGCCACACTTGAGCTCGCGGCGCGCCAATATTCCATTGGGATTGAAATGAGTAGCGGGGTTGTTTCATGAATGGGATGCTTTTTATGATGAGCCGTACGCTACTTCAGAGCTGACAAGGCGCTAAAAACGGCGAATAGTAAAAGGACGCTGCCCGTTATACGCAACAGTACTTTTTGGGGTACGAGCGTCAGGGCTTTGGAGCCGGCGACAATCGCCAGGGCGGTTACGGCCCACAGGCCCAGTATGGCGCCAATGGCAACGTTAACGGTGTCGTGATAGCGGGCAGCATAGTTGGCGGTAGTAATCTGGGTAATGTCGCCCCATTCTCCCAAGAAAACCACGCTGAACGACGTGCCAAATACTTTCCAGAAGCTGTGCGTGTCCGGAGTTGTGGACGTGTGTTTGTGAGAAGCTGTATCCTCTAGACCATGTTTACCGAAGAACAGTAGCAACGCGCCCCCTAGGAACAAGGCGGCTATGATGGCTTCTAACAATTTATGTGGTAGTAAGGTCAGCAATCTTCCAGCGGTAACCGCGATAATAACATGAATGAAAAAAGCGCTGGCTGCTCCCAGCCAAACATAGAAACCAGGATAACGGCTGCCCAGAACCAACGAGGCGAACAAAGACTTGTCGGGTAACTCGGCAATAAAGATGACGCCGAATACCAGCGCGATAATGGCAAAGTGCATTGTTACCAGTATAAGCTATGACGCGCTGTAACGCGTGGGCTGGATCATGGCTAAAATGTGGCTACGACTTCCGCTTCTCACTATAAGTGGTCCAAAACACCGAGCCCGGTCGGGCCATCATAGCCAGCAGTTGCTTTGCAGAAATAGGTGGCACAGCTACCATTGGACCCGGTAGTGATGTCGCGGATAACACTAGCAGCTTTGCTGTACAAGTAAGCTGGTTGGTTGCCGGTAGTACCCGAAGCGGCGATCGTACCGGCCACCAAGGGTGCTGCCAGGCTAGTGCCGCCGACAGTGAACCATCCGCTATGGCCAGTCGTAGGATAGCTATCGTAGATAGCAGCACCAGTACTTGGATCAGCATCAGCTGCTATGTCGGCAACACTGCGACGCACGCATTTCTTATCAGTTTGCCAGGTAGGTTTCGGCTCGAACTGGCTACAACCGCTCCCAGCACCGTCCCAGGCTGTTTCGCTCACCACTCTCGTATCACTCACCTTCAGCGTTGTGCCGCCAACCGCCACCACATACGGCGAAGCCGCCGGATAATCCGTACCGTAGCCGCCGTCACCGGAGCTAACTACCATTGTTATGCCGGCTTTGTGGTAGTGGCTATCATAGGCCGCTTCACCAGTTGACTCAGCACCGCCGTATGAATTTGACACGACTTTGGCGCCGCTTGCGACAGCAGTATCAACAGCCGCGCTCAAGTTGCTCATACTTGCCGTGTTGGCTTCAACAAGGGTAATGCGACACCCTGGGCACATACCATGGGCCGATTCAACGTCCAAACTAGTTTCGACTGCCCAACTGCTATTGGTGGCTGGATACGTCTTGCCGCCGCGTTGGTTAAGTTTTTCGAAACAGCCGTTCTGGGTCGCTGAAGTACAAGCGGGCAGTGGTGGCAAACCGAAAGCCTTGCTAAAGGTGGTCTGATCACTGGTGATGTCCGGCGCGTCATAAGCGACGACAATACCAATATGAGAGGTGGTCGTTGAGCGGACACCATACGCGGCCTTAAAAGCGGCCGGCCCGTAGCCCTGCGGTGTCGTAGCAGCCATTGGCTCCACACCGCCACTGTCGGTCAAGATAATTGCGTGACAGCGTGCTGTGCCAGCCGGCGGACTCGTGGCACAAACCTTCCGCGAATGGGTAGCCGCCACCGCCTTACCGTTGTCTATATTCGTGCCTGTTACTACTCCCAACCCCAGGATTACAGCCAATACGAAAAACACCTTACGTCCCATAGCGGACCCTCCTTTACGTGTTACCTTTTGCCCTCACGCCCTATGCTACGCTCGGGCCTGCGGCCGTCAACGAAGCGCCCCAATAAAATATACAACACCGCATGACCACCCCTTAAGCGAGGTTAAAAATACCTTAAACCCACTACCCCAATGGAGAAGCGTTACAGCAACGAATGCTTAGTTAGAAAAGCGGCCTGCTCAGCGATAGTGTTATCGGGAATATCCGAGAAAGCCTTTACTTCCTCGCCTTGGCTACTACCGCGTATCTCGCCGCTTATAACGGTGGTTAAGAAGGCAATACCTATGGGCCAGCCGTAGGCATTTTGCATTTTGATACTAGGATAGGTGATGTAGCCGAGAAGTTTACTTATGTTAACCGATATGCCTAACTCGTTCAGTGCCACTCGTTTAACTGCATCTTCTAGAGCTTCTTCCATATATACAGTTCCGCCCGGTATGTGCCATTGGCCTTTCCAGGGTTGGATACTTCTTTTTGTGAGGACAATCCCCGAATCGGTTTTGACTACCACCTCGACGGCTAAGCGGGGGACTTTGGAGTAGATGGATTTAAACTCAACATCAGACAGCGGTAACTTCATACCGTTATTCTAGCAGACACAAATATTACACATAATGATAAGCAAAATGGTAGGCGTGCTAGGAACGAATTGGAACCAAGTCAAGCGTGAACTGATAGCCATGTGGCAGATAGTTAAGGTCGTGAGGGAAGAAACTAGTGTTGCTGTTTAGGCGGGTGTTATTGAACCAGCTCGTAATTGTTTAATAGAGCGATTGTGGCTTCTCTGTCCGTTACACCTTCTAGGTGGTCAATCTCTATATCCCGGGCATCGAATAACCTATAGCCCTGTACTCCTTGATCAAATTCATGGTCGTACTCTCTAGTGCCTTCTATACGCTGCAAGTGACCTACAAGGGTTGCTTGATGATATAGACTGGTTCTTGGATTGGTCTCAGGATAAAGTACAAGCGCACCATCAAATTCCGGGGGCATTTTTTCAATTAACCTATCAATATCTTCTGGGCTGCCTAAGTCCAAGTTAGGTACATTCGCTATGATTTTACCTGGAAGCCACATGGATGGCGAGCCACTGGGGTCTTCATGTCTAAACCCTATCCCACGAAGTTTTTCTAAGAACCAAGGCTCAACTTCATATTGGCTGGTATCAAATGTCATCTCAGTAAGCGGCGGAGCACCAAACATCATAAAGGAAGACAACTTCCCAAGAATAAAGCTTGCAATTTTGTTACCTCGAAGGTCGGGATGTACAACTAATTCATTGACACGGATAGTCATACCACACCTATCTCGTACTGATAAACCTGCCACTCCTCCAGCAATTCGACCGCTAGCCTTGGGCGGCTGCTCACTTTCATCTTTGGGAAGACCCTGCCTATCCACGAAAACAATATGATGGTCAAAGCCCTGCATCATATCAATAAGCTCGAAATGTTCTATTTCGGTAATAGGCGAACCATCCGTAGGCCTAAGTTCACTAGCCCGGAGGGGATTAAAAGCTCGTTCCGTACCTGCAAACTTTAAGGCATGTTCACCGTGGGTATTGTGTGTCCATAAAGTACCTTCGCCTTCAGGCAATGCTGGCAACTGTTCTAACATCCGCATGATTGCTCGATTATACAACAATCATTTGTTATCATCAAATGTGGTAGCGGCGAGTGGATTTGAACCACTGACCCCAGGCTTATGAGTCCTGTGCTCTAACCACTGAGCTACGCCGCCTTAATGAGACAAACCTATTTTCTCATCGCTCATCGGCACAGCCGAGTTTGCTTTGCAAACCAGACTCGCTGCTCTTTTCCTTAGCCGCAGCAATGCCTAATGACAAGGGGTAATATAGCACGGTTCGTATCTGTTGGCTAGGTTAATAGGTACGGAAAGCCAGGTATGTGGCGGCGGTGATGCCGATAATAATCACGGCAATACGAATGGCGTGGGACGAAAAGCGCTGTGATAACCGGGCGCCGCCGTAGCCGCCGATCGCGTTCCCGGCAGCCATGGCCAGGCCTAGCCGCCAGTTAATAAGATGAGCGCTATACAGGCAGATAATCGAAGCACCAGCAATGCTAAACCCGGCCAGGTTTTTGAGCCCGTTCATCTGGTGAATGTCGCGCAGGCTGGTAAAACTCAAAAAAGCCAGCATGATAAACCCGAATCCCGGACCGAAGTAACCCCCATAAGCCGCTACTGGGAAGAGCAACAAGGCAATAAGCAGCAGTGGCCCAAGTTTGCGGCTTCTTTTCTTAATATGGCGATGTAAATGCAAGTGCAACAGCGGCTGAAAGGCGAATAGTAGGACCGCGAAGAAAATCAGGCCCGGGACCAGGTGCCCAAACTGCGTGTTGGAAGTGTGGCGCAAGAGCGAAGCGCCCACCGCCGCGCCCACAAGACACGGTATCAGCAGGATTAGATAGCGGCCAGGCAGTTTGCGCAGGTACCGCCGATACCCATAGGCCGACGTTAGCTGGCCAGGCAAGACAACCACATTGCCGGTGACGTTGGCAACCAATGGTGACAGCCCGGCAGCTAGGAGTATGGGGAAGCCGAGCAGCATGCCGCCGCCGGCGATGGCATTCATGGCGCCGACAATTATGCCGACCGCGAAAAGGAGCACTTCTTTCATATTTGTTTTAGACCTGAACTAGCTTAAGCCTAACATGATTTACAACTCTTCACTACTGGAAGAGGTCTGGTTTAGCTTGTCTGAGTTGTGCCCATGGTAAAAAGAGCGGTTGGGGTAAATCGCTAAAGGTTCGCCATTCGAGCTTGATTAATTTATCTGGCTCTAAAATGGTAGGTTCCCCACCCTTCCAGTCACCCTCTACCCAAATTGTCACGTAGTGTTTGCCTTCGTCCGGGAATAAATCATTGGTAGCTGCCAAGAAACGAATATTTGTGATAGTAAGGCCTGTCTCCTCAAGAACTTCGCGCTTGGCACATTGCTCCCAGCTCTCACCGAACTCAAGATGGCCTCCCGGGATACTCCAAGTTTCGGCACCATGAGCGCCCAAACGTTGGCCCATGATGAACTTCCCGTCTTTCCAAACGAATACGCCAACTCCAACTTTCGGACGGTCTTTGCTCGTAGCCATTGCTACAATAATAGGATATGGATGTAGTATTGCCAAAGCCGGGGAGTTACGTGCTAGCCGTTAGCGGTGGCGTGGATTCGATGGTACTGCTTAATTTGCTGCACCGTCAGAATACCGCCAGCGAGATTCGGCCGTGGAAACTGGTGGTGGCCCATCTGGATCACGGCATCAGGCCGGATTCGCCTGAAGACCGTAAACTCGTACAAGCCACGGCCAGACAGCTTGATCTGCCGTTCGTCTACCATGAGAGTAAGCTAGGGCCGGGCACAAGCGAGGCCACGGCTCGGACGGCCCGGTATGGCTTTTTGCGCCAAGTCAGGCAAGCCAGCGGCGCGCGGGCTATCGTCACGGCGCATCACCAAGATGATTTATTGGAAACAGCTATTCTCAACATACTGCGAGGCACGGGGCGAAAAGGCCTGACCGCGTTAAGCAATCGCCATGACATGGCCCGCCCGCTGTTAGGTATTCCGAAGCGTGACCTAGTTGCTTATGCGCGTGACCAGAATCTGCAATGGAGGGAGGACAGCACCAACCAAGATCAAATGTACCTGCGCAACTATATACGGCACCGCATTTTGCCGCGTTTCGATCAGCAGGCCAGGGCACGACTGGAAGAAATTATTACCAAGCTCCAAACCACTAATCATGAACTCGATACTTTACTTGCTAACCAATTGCATACCCAACCTGTTGGTGGGGCGCTTGAGCGGCAGTGGTTCAATCATTTGCCGCACGCGGTAGCTCGGGAAGTTATGGCCGCCTGGTTACGCGCCCACAGCCTGCGGAATTTCGACAGCAAGACCTTGGAGCGTCTAGTTGTAGCCGCCAAAGTTAGCCGGCCCGGCAGCCGTCTTGACGCTGGCCGCGGCACCGTGTTGCTGGTCGGTACTAACACCCTGGCACTCGATAAGCCAGAGCGCTAGGCAAAATATAGAGTCGAGGGTATAATGATTGTCTATGGATAAAAAACCGCTGAGACCTGGCCGCAAACCTGGCAAAGGGAACAATCGTAACATGAAGAATGCCGGGTTCATTGCCCTCATCGTCCTTTTCGGTCTCATCATCTTCGCTGCTAGCAACCAGCCCAGCACCCTCAAACAAGTCCCTATCACCACTGCCGTCCAACAATCGAATAACGGCCAGTACTCCAAGATACTTGTAAATGGCAATGAACTAGAAATTACCAAGAAGGGCGAAACCCAGCCCAGCCTGAAGTCCTATCTTGAGCCCAACGCTACCCTCAAAGACGAAGGTTTCAACTACAGCAAAGTAGAAATCGAAGCCACCGCCCAATCAAGCGGCACCTCTACCTGGCTCAGTATTGGCGAGTCGGTTATACCGGTTGTTATCATTGCTGCCATTTTGTTTTTCATGCTGCGCAGCGCTCAGGGTCAGGGCAACCAAGCATTAAGCTTCGGCAAGAGCCGGGCCCGTTTGTATGGCAACGAGAAGGACAAATCTACGTTCAAGGACATTGCTGGCAGCGACGAAGCCAAACAGGACCTTGAAGAAGTTGTCGAATTCTTGAAGTTCCCCAAGAAATTCGCCAGCATGGGTGCTCGCATACCAAAAGGCGTACTGCTCGTCGGCCCGCCCGGCACCGGTAAAACAATGTTGGCCCGCGCCGTAGCTGGCGAGGCCAACGTACCGTTCTTCAGCATTTCCGGTTCGGAGTTCGTCGAAATGTTTGTTGGTGTCGGCGCCTCACGCGTCCGTGATCTCTTCGCTAAGGCCAAGAAGAACGCGCCGTGCATTATCTTTGTCGATGAAATTGATGCTGTCGGCCGTCGCCGTGGGTCAGGTATGGGCGGCGGACATGACGAGCGTGAGCAAACGCTGAATCAGATATTAGTAGAAATGGATGGCTTCGAACAAGGACAGAACGTTATTGTCTTGGCCGCGACCAACCGGGCCGATGTCCTCGATCCAGCGCTACTACGTCCTGGCCGGTTCGATCGCCGGGTGAACATCGGTTTGCCTGACCGCAAAGACCGCGAAGCCATTCTCAAAGTACACTTTGCTAAGAAGCCGCTGGCCAAACAGGTCGACCTCGACTCGCTGGCCGCCAAAGCCGCAGGCTCTTCAGGCGCCGACCTGGCTAACATTGCCAACGAATCAGCCATCATCGCTGCTCGTAACTCGCACAACGAAATCACGCAGCACGATGTTACTGAAGCCTTTGAGCGTGTCGCTATCGGTCCTGAGCGCAAGAGCAAGATTATGACCGAAAAGGACAAAGAGGTCACAGCCTATCACGAAGCTGGCCACGCCCTAGTTGGTCATGTGCTGCCCGACGCCGATCCGGTTCACAAGGTAACCATCATTCCGCGTGGACAAACTGGCGGCGTGACCTGGTCTATCCCAACCGAAGACCGGATGTTTACCTCGCTGGTTGAGTTCAAAGACGCGCTGGCCCGAGCGCTTGGCGGCCGAATCGCAGAAGAAATTATTCTCGGGCCGGACAAAATCACTACTGGTGCTGGCAGCGACCTGCCCAGCGCCGCCAATCTGGCCCGCGACATGGTTGTCAACCAGGGAATGGGTAGCAAAAACCTGCGCAATCAAGTTTTCCATACAGACGAAGGTATGATGATCGAACGCTTGGTTCACGAACGCGAATATTCCGATGAGACAGCCAAAGCCATTGATGATGAAGTTGAAAGCTTGATTACTGAAGCTGCCAACCGCGCTCGCTTTGTTATCAAAGCCAACCTCGACAAGCTCGAAATCCTCAAAGACCGTCTCCTAGAGAAAGAAACTGTCGACGCTGACGAAGTCCTAGAATCGCTTAAAGGAGCCAAGTTCCCCCGAGCCGCCGCGCTGTACTAGAAGCAGCCCAAAAACACCAAGGGCTCAAGAGCCCGTAGCAGGAACCTGTTCCGCAAGCATACCCTGGATCTCTTCTTCATGCTGTTGATAGTAAGCAATACCGCCTTCGACAGTTGTATACGCGTCACCAAGCTGCGCGTCGTATAGGTAAGTAAGGATCTTGCCAAATGCCGGTCCGGGCTTTAGATCCAAATAAGTGATAAGATCGCGTCCCCGGACAATGTGCGGTGCTGGATGTTCTGATACATCAAGCTCCAACGACCGTTGATAAACTCCATGTGAAGCAGTCGGTGTAGTAAACGCTTGTCCGCGGCCGTTTGCATCACAGCGAGAAACAAGGTCCCATAGACGAATGTTGGCTGGCTGCAACCGTTGGGCTAAGCGTCGTATGGATTTGTCGGTGGGGTCCAAGCTGTGCCTATGAAAGAGATGGTCGCG
>DATHNF010000036.1:0-12464 GCA_035486285.1 Verrucomicrobiia bacterium
CGAGCACCCCCACGCTGATACTGCTCCACCGTCCATTGGACACTGCTTCCAGGGCGTATTTCTCCCTCGCTGGGCGACCGACGTTTGTGCTCGGCGATAACAGCCACGCCATGATTGCCAGCAATAGCCTCAACCAGGCCAACAGAAGCCTCGGATTGGTCATGCATTTGCTCTACTAATTGCTCGAGTGTTTCAAGCTCCTGACAGTGGACAGTATACTCGCGGGCAGCCTGATAATAAGGGGCGAGACGTTCATGAGTAGCAGGTTGATTCGACATAATTGAGTTATCTTATTGTAGCAAGGAGTAAAACGTTGCTAATAGAACCGTATTGTACATGGTGCCGCGGGACGGACTTGAACCGTCACGAGCTTGCGCTCACAGGATTTTGAGTCCAGCGTGTCTACCAATTCCACCACCGCGGCTAGCTATGTGAGGTAGGCTACAAGGGGTAATTGTACTATACTTGGAGGTACAGGGCTAGATTAGCTTTGGTTTTATATGGCTACAGATTCCACCAACACATCAGCAGACAACGATCAACCGGACACGTCGAACGTATCAGATATTGCTCCTGATTCCCAGGTAGCGGCAAATTTGATTCGACAAAAGGTCTCACGGATATATGCCGATGAGCCAGACACGGCACAAGAACTGGCCGAAGCCGAGGCGGCGCCGCAGCGCAGCAAACATCAGCAATTCATGTACGAGCTAAGCACCTCAGGCAAAGACCTAGCCGCTATTCAAACCGAGTGGCATGACTACTATCAGCAGCTACCAGCAAGTGAGCAGCACCAGGTATGGCACGAGTTTTACGCCAGTCAATCAGCACTAACCGGCCAGCCACAGGTTATCGCGGAGACGCCAGCCGCCATTCAGGCGTTAGCCCAACACAAGCATCAAGCCACCGCCACCACATCTCGTAAACCTGGCAGCACCAAAGCCCGCAAACTCCGCGACGCCCGCAGTGCCGCCGATATACAAGCCGCTATTCGGCACAAGGTGAGCGCCGGCGGCCAATTACAAGCCAAACATCACCTACAGTCGCTGCTGTTCGGCCTCGGCATGGGCATGATTGTGGTCATCATCTTCCTCTTCGGCTTCTTCAACGAAGTCATCATCGCGCCCTTCATCCAGCCAAGTCGAGTTGCCGCGGCTACACCGCTGATCATCAGTAGCACCAGCGTAGCACCAACCACTACGCCAGAAGTTATTATCCCCAAAATTAATGTCGAAATACCGGTTAACTACAACGAAACCTCAACCGACGAAAACGCTATCGAGAATGATTTGGAAGACGGCGTCGTGCACTACCCAACCACTGTTCTCCCAGGACAAACTGGCAACGCTGCCTTTTTCGGCCACAGCAGTAACAATATTTTTAATAAGGGGAAATATAAATTCGCCTTCGTGCTGCTGCACACGCTAGTGCCAGGTGACACCTTCTATTTGACCTATGGCGACAAGGTCTACGTCTACAAGGTCATATCCCGCACTATTGTCGACCCCAGTGATGTCGGCGTTCTCGGACCCGTCCCTGGCCAGACGGCTACTGCCACCCTGATTACCTGCGACCCTCCCGGAACCAGCCTACACCGCCTAATAGTTGTCGGCCAGCAGATTAGCCCCGACCCGTCCGGCAATACCCAGCCAACTACAACCGCTACGACCACCAGCACGCCGACTAGTTTACCCGGTAACGGACCGACACTTTGGAGCCGTTTCATCCGCACCGGTCTCGGCAAAGCCAGCATAGTTATCGTACTAGTGGCCGCCTTCTTGTTTATTGTTCGCTGGTTCAACAAACCCCTCCGCCCGAAGCCCTAACCAATCAAATCATGCCCTCCAGGGCATTCCCTTGTCCCGCCCTGGAGAGAGCCTGATTAAGAATAGGGTATCTACAAGTCTGGCGGCGTCAGCAAAGCCGTCTGCGCAAGCTCCGTCTGCCCAGCAGGTGTGGCCGTAGTATCAGGCGCCACATCATACACATATTTATAATCCGGCGCGAATGCCGGCACATAACTCCCAGCAGCCGCCATGAGCACTTGCTGGTTCGTACCATCGTAGTCGAACACCACTAGCTTGCCACCGCTCACATACGTCAAACGATCGCCATCCATCCACGTAGCATGAACCTGTGGCGCGTCAAGCGGCTGACTGGCCGTGTAGTTATAGCCCTTGGTATTCTCGATGTCATAGACGCCAAACTGCGTGCCGTTTTCGGCGACGATAAACTGCGCATTGTCCGAAAAACTCAAGTAATTAGGTGCGGTGACGTGCAGTACTTGAGAAGGAACAAGAGCATGGCCCGGAGCAGCGGCCAATTGGCTGACTGGATCTTCATAAATATACACTTTGTTTTCGCTGCTAGCACCAGCCGCTACATATAAGGTGCCGCTGTATTTGGTCAAATCCAACAGATAGGTTGTAGCGGCTGGAAAGGTATGAATAGCGTACGTTTGACTACCTATTTGCATCTTGACCAACACTTTGCCACTGGGCGCACCACTATCGGTGGCATAGAGCAGGGTATCGCTGCCGTATGACTGGTAGGCTAGGATATGCTGCTGGGCCAGCACTGGGGTTGGAGACTGCAATGAGGCTGTTTGTAGGTCATCGGTGGTCGCGTTATATAGATAATAATGATTATACTTTTTATCGACCAGCGTTAGTTTGGTTGGGGTAGTCGACAGGGTAGTATTTAAGTTCACGGACTGCGCGGGATCGGCCCGATTGATCAGGATGAACTCGCTTTTGCCATCATAGTTATGCTGTAACACGATGTGCTGGTTATCGTCGGCCCACTCTTCCAACTGCCAACTCTCGCTACTAGTGGCCTTGGTTAAGAGATTAGCTGGCAACGTAATGTCAGTGGGCGCCTTGGTAGGATTCTTGAGATCGAACAGATCAAAACTGGTCATAGACCCCGGTACTTCGACCAGCAGCCAACGACGGTCGGGGCTTTGTGTAACCAAACCGGGGGCACCGGTATACGCTTGGATTTTCTTGGAAACCAGCGTCTTAGGGAAGAGCACTGGATAGTCGAAGTGCTCGACACTGCCACCATCCAACTCAATAGTTCGCTGCCAACTACGATAGCCACTGCGGTTCAGGGTTATACGGTAAATACCAGAGGTTAGCACCAGGCGAGTGTTGGTCGTGGCTTTGAGCGTGTTATTGACATAAATATTAGCCGGATTAGGTTGACTGGAGAAAAACGTCAAACCGCTCTGGGTAACCGTGCCATTCTTGCCGATCCCAAAGCCATACGCCTGGTACAAGAGAATTAAGGCCCCGGTAGCAATCGCCACCGCCAGACAAACGTAACCCACCAACAAAATAATGCGGTGCCGAAATTGTTTGCCAGTATCTAAGTAATCCATGCGTTCTATTCTAATGGTAGCAAACGGCAACCCTAAAGCGTAGCCGCAAAAGCGCCTATCGGCTCAAAAAGAGTTAGCAGGAGTTTGATTTGTGGCTGGGCCAGTAAACTTGAAGGGGCTTGTGTCATCCCACAGGAGGAGTTAAGATATATAAGCATTACCCTCATAGAGATAAGGTATCCGTGGGCAAAAACAACACTATCGTAACCAATAGCAACCAGCATCACGCCGCTACCGGACCCAAACCGACTGCCAGGCGTAATGTCGATGGCATAATTACGCAGCCAGGTCCAACAATGTCAATGAAGCCTCGCGCCAAGGTCCAAGCCCCGCAGGTTCGCGCCAAAACTCCGGCTGAAGCCCACACTCCTCAGCCCGCCCAGACGCTCATGCGCCGGGCGGTTAAGAAGCCTGGTCCAAGCCTTAAGCGCCGCGTTACCGCCCAAAGCGCGCTAGCTACGACAGCAGGCCAGCCAAAAGCAGCAGTACTAGCCAAACTATCTGTTGCCGAGCTTGACGCCAAGCGCCTACAGCACGCCCAACAAGTTGCTAAAAGCCGCTTAATCAGCCGTTTCGGCGGTATCGGCTCGTCAGCCGCTCCAACTGTAACCCCACTAGCCCCAACACCAAATCCACACCCGACCACCAAGCAAGCTGCCGCAGCACCAAGCGTCACCATCTCGCACGTAGCAACCCCGCCCAAACGACCCCGTACGACCGCCGACATGCTAGAGAAGGCTTTGCAGCAGGCCACTAGCCACCAACAACCTCCGCCGAAGCGTCGGCGGTTGGGTGCCGCCAAGCGAATAACCAGCATTAGCGCCGCGGTTTTGGCCGTCCTGGTGCTAGCAGGCTTCGTGGCATTGCAGAATTTACCCGGGCTACGGCTGCGGATGGCTTCTGACAAAGCCGGGTTCACGGCCAGTCTGCCAGACTACCAGCCAGGAGGTTATCACCTCAGTCATCTCAGCTACAGTCCTGGCGTCGTGGCGCTGCAGTTCCAGACCAAGAGCAGCAGCCGCGCCTACAATATTACGGAGAAGACTTCTAGCTGGGATAGCAACACGCTGCGTGACATGTTCGTGGCTAGTGCTAGTCCGCAATATCAAACCGTGCAGTCCGGCGGCCGGACGCTCTACTTCCTCAGTCAGCAGCAGGTCACATGGGTCAACAGTGGTATCTGGTACCAGGTACAGGGCAACAGCTCCTTGGACAACCAACAGCTTGTCCAGCTGGCCACCAGCATGTAGCCGTTTCCCGTAAAGCCGTCTTTCTCTTATAATAAGACCCTATGAAGCCAGTCCGAACCCGATTTGCCCCCAGTCCAACCGGTTATTTGCACGTGGGCGGGATTCGTACGGCGCTGTTTGCCTGGCTGACAGCACGACAGGCCAAGGGCAAATTTATCCTGCGCTTCGAAGACACTGACCAGAAACGGGAGGTTGCAGGAGCCAGGGAACACCTTATCAAGAGCCTCCGGGCCCTAGGATTGGACTATGACGAAGGGCCGGATATTGGCGGTCCTTACGCGCCCTATGTCCAGAGCGAACGCCTCGATAGCTATAAACGTTGGGCAGACAAGCTCATTGCTGCTGGCCGGGCGTACGCGGACCCGTATACTGCCGAGGAGGTGCAAGCCTTTCGCGAGCAGGCTCAAGCCGCCAAGCAACCATTCCTATATCGCAACCAACGCCCCGATAAGCCTCCCGTCTGGGATGGCAGCCAGCCACTGCGTTTCAAGTCCGAACCCCGGAGCTACGAATGGCACGACGAAGTGATGGGTGACCTACATAGTGGGCCAGAGGTAATTGACGACTTTATCCTAATCAAATCCGACGGCTTTCCAACCTACAACTTCGCCCACATTGTCGACGATGCCGAAATGGAAATCAGCCACGTCATGCGCGGCCAAGAGTTCCTGGCCAGCGTGCCCAACTACCTTAACCTTTACGAGGCGCTCGGCTTCACACCGCCAGTGCTGGCCACCTTGCCACACGTACTGGGGCCGGATGGCAATAAGAAGCTGAGCAAACGCGACGGTGCCAAGGACGTGCTCGACTATATTCGCGACGGCTTCCTGCCGGACACGCTGATTAACTTCATGGCGTCGCTGGGGTGGAATGACGGCACTGAGCAGGAAATCTTCAGTCGCCAAGAGCTAATTGACAAGTTCAAGTTATCGCATATTCAGCGCAGCGGCGCCCGTTTCGATACTCGGCGCCTGGAGTGGATGAACGGTTATTGGATCCGGCAGCTACCGCTTGATGAGCTATTTGTAAAAGTACAAAGGTTTTGGCCGGAGGAAGCCGCTTCGGTCAGTGATGGCTACAAGAAGCAAGTGCTTGGGTTGGTTCAGGAACGTCTCAAGTATTTTGCCGAACTGCCGGAGTTGAGCCATTTCTTTTTTACTGATTTGCCAATCGACTCAAAGCTCATCACCGAACACAAACAGCTCAAAAAACTACCACCAACTGAGCTGAGACAACTGCTGGAGCAGGCCAGGGACACGCTGCAACAGAGTGACTTTACTATCGAAGACCTGACGACACGCCTCAACCAGCTGCTAGAACAGACCAGCCAGAAACCAGCCGTGTTGTTCAGCCTCATCCGTATCGCCACCACCCAGGCCGCTGCCAGCCCCAGCCTGGCCGATACGCTCGCCGTTCTCGGCCATGACCGCAGCCTGGCGCGTATCGATGGCCAGCTCGCAGCCTGGCGCTAGACTAGTTACCGTAAGCGTTGTTATACTAAAGCCATGGATAGCGACTTCAAGCCGGACGAACGGCTGGGCGGGCCTTTGCAAGGCGAACATGACGATGCCCAGCTCGAGACACCAAAACCGCATAGCGAAACTTTTCAAACACCTGAAGAAGTAGCTGCTTCTGATGATATTACCGAGCCAGCCGACCAAATAGCCAGTGAAGAGCTACCTGATGATAGTTCCGCCAAACAGCAATCATCAAAACCCGCGACGGGTTGGCGTGCCAAGCTGGCATTGCATTGGCCGCCCGGCAAAAAAGAGTGGATTGTTCTTGCTGTGGTGATTATGCTTGCCGGCATAGGTACTTTTTTATTTATTAGCCTCAGTAAGCCAACGCCCAAACCGGTAGCCACCGTCCAAACCATTAAGGCCAAACCGCTGCCCACCACCGTGCCCTCAACCCTCAGCGGCCTACCAGTTGATCCGCGCATCAACAAGCTGCCGGTGACTGGCGTAATGATTGAGAATAGCGACCAAGCCCGGCCGCAATCGGGCTTGGGACAGGCTAGTGTTGTTTTTGAAGCGGTTGCTGAGGGCGGCATTACGCGTTTCTTGGCACTCTACCAAGATACCGCGCCAGCTAATGTGGGCCCGATTCGTAGCGCCCGGCCATACTATATACAGTGGGCTCTTGGCTTTGATGCTGGGTATGCCCATGTTGGCGGCAGCCCCGACGGGCTGGCCGACATTAAGACCTGGAATGTCCGTGACTTGGATGAATTTTATAACGGTAGCTTTTACCATCGAATTTCTTCGCGCGCCGCACCACATAACGTCTACACCGCTATAGCCACCCTTAATCAGCTAGAAGCTAGCAAAGGCTACACTAGTAGCACCTTTAGTGGTTTTCTCCGCAAGAAGGAGGCTCCCGTCAAAGTGCCAACAGCCAAGTCCATTAACTTGGTAATGTCCGGTCCCGACTACAACGTCCACTATGACTACGTTGCGGCCACCAACAGCTATAACCGCAGCGAGGGCGGGGCAGCACAGATAGACGCCAATACCAATCAGCAAATATCGCCCAAAGTAGTTGTCGCCATGGTCATCCCCGAGACCCAAGGAGCCTTGGACGCCAGCGGCGCTTATTATTCTGACTACGCGGTAATCGGTAGCGGGCCAGTGGATGTTTTCCAGGACGGTACAGTCACAACCGGCACTTGGACGAAGAGCAGCAATACCAGCCAAATCACGTTCGCTACCGCCTCCGGCCAGCCCCTCAAGCTCAACCCCGGCCAAACCTGGTTAACCGCGGTCTCCAGCTCTAGCGATATTAGTTATACGCCCTAGGCCACCATGGATTACCTGCAACGCCTGACCCGTCAAGCCAAGCTACGCCTGTTCATTGTTATCTTGAGCGATAACGCCGTGTTAATCGGTGGGTGGTGGTTAGGCAATAAGATCCTTGGCCTTAGCGCCCTGGAGCTCGGCGCGCTATTACTAGCAATCGCAATCATAGAAACTAGCGTTGTTGCTACCAGTCTGGGCAGTTATCTGATGCAACCCGTCAAAGCCCTCTGGCAAACCATTCTGCATGTCGCACCAGGCAGCGGCGGTGTCGCAGCCCCCAAACCAGAATCACTTGGCTTCGGCCGCGAACTGGTTACCAGCCTTAGTACGCATATTTATGAACTTACCGCCGTGGCCGAGCACAGCACAGCGACCAGCCAACAGCAGGGTAAAGATTTAAGCCACAATTTCATTGCCCAGAGCTTACCGTTACCGCTGTTCGTATTAGACCCAAGCGAAACGATTAAGTTCGCTAACGAGGCTGCTGCTGCGTACATCGGCATACAACCAGCTGACATGATCGGCAAAAATATTTACATGGTACTGGACATGTCATTTCCCAGTGAAGCAACTTTTGATACCTGGCTGAAACAGGTCAAGCTCAAGAGCGCCACCGCCTCCGCTAGCTGGGAGCGGGTGCGACTCAATGTACGGGATAACCATCCAGCCCGGCTGTTTGACCTAGCCGCCTATTATAACCGTGATAACCCCGAGCATATCGAGACTATACTGGCACTTTTCGACCATACCAAGCAGTACAGCCAAGACGACCAGGCTATCAGTTTCATCGCCCTCAGCGTGCACGAGCTGCGCACGCCGCTGACCTTGCTCCGTGGCTATATAGAAGTGTTTGACGAAGAGCTCAGCGGCAAAGTCGACGCTGAACTCCAAGGCTTCATTATGAAAATGCGCGCCCAAGCTGACCAGCTAATGGCCTTCGTCAATAATATCCTCAACGTTGCCCGTATCGACGACGACCAATTAGAATTACAGCTCGAAGAAGAACAGTGGCCCGCCGTACTCAAGAGCGCCATCGAAGCGCTCAGTCTGCGCGCCAAAATCCAGGGCATAACCTTCCACTGCCGGATTGCCACCAATCTACCAACCGTCGGCGTTGACCGCCTCAGCATCCACGAAGTCATCAATAACTTGATCGACAATGCTATTAAATATAGCGGCACGAGCAAAGTCATCGAGATAGATGCCCATCTCACCAAAGACGGCTTAGTCGAGACCACAATCCAGGATTTCGGGCTCGGCATTTCGACCAGTATTATGTCCAATCTCTTTACCAAGTTCTATCGCGATCACCGCAACCGCGCCCAGATTGGCGGCACTGGTCTAGGACTCTATTTGAGCAAAGCCATCGTTACGGCGCACGGCGGCAGCATATGGGTCCGCAGCCACGAAGGGCAGGGCAGCACCTTCGGTTTCACGCTAATCCCTTACGCCCAGTTGACTGAAGAACTGAAGCGCACTGGCAACCAGGAAATCACTCGTGGCGCCCACGGCTGGATTAAGAACCACTCGCTATACCGCAGATAAAGAGCATCCGGCACGAAACATGGTACATTAGATATATGCCCGACCAACCAGCTCCTCCCGGCCGTACCGTCCTCTGCATCGAAGACGAACATTTCATCAGCGAGCTGTATACTCGCGCGCTCACCAAAGCCGGCTATAAGATGACTATTGTCGCTGACGGCGTTCAAGCGTTAGCAGCTGCCGAAACCAACCAGTACGACATCATCCTCCTCGATTTGATGATTCCCAACCTGACGGGTATCGAAATCTTACGCGCCCTACGAGACCCAGCCCGCGTACCGCCCATTCGCTCTAAGATTATCATTATTACCAATCTCGAACAGCGCGAAGATGTCCGGGCCGACATCGAGAAACAAGCCGACGGCTACGTCGTCAAAGCCGAGCTCACCCCCCACGAACTCGCCAATTTTCTCGATACCATCAAATAGCCATTAAGCAACTTTACGAACGTATTGACAGCAGCGTATAATAAGCAGCAGCCATGCGGAGACTTTCCTCGGGATTTACTCCACAGACTTATATATCAGAAGGCACACTCCGGTCACTGCTTTCTCACCATAGTTCAAACTTGAGTTTCCAGCACTAGAGGTTAGCTTTAAACGGTAGCACCGCCTCGCTGTCAGCTCCACACTCCAAACCCGTTTACTGGCCTCTGTCAGTTAGTTTTTATTACTTAAGAATCAGGAGCTTGAACTATGGCAATTGCTACTTTTAACACCCGTGACGTACAAATAACTTCAGTATCTTTTCGGGCCAATGCGGCCGAGCGGCGTTTCGAGAGCTACCCGCGACGGTTAGTCTACCGTGGCCGTGAATACATCTTGGCAGAGACATGAGCAAGCAACCCAACACTCAGGAGCAACAGATATGCAAGACGATCTACAAACTATGGCCAACAGCGACGGCGTGTCGATCCACAGTGGTTTTCCCAACCCGGCACTCGACCGGCGCGGGCAGGGACCACGCTTAGCACTTGATATCGACCAGCTATTAGTCCGTAACCCCTCAAGTACCTACTTATTCCGTATCGCCGGTCACCGCTGGAGCGATCAGGGTATCTACGATGGTGACATCGCCGTCATAGACCGTAGTGTTCAACGACGGCCAACTGACCTAGTAGTCATCTGGCAGGACACTAGCTTTGGCCTTTGCCGCCACCGCCAACTTCGATCAGGCGAAGAAGCTTGGGGCGTAGTAACCGCCACCATCCACCAATTTACCCACCCAGTCGAAGGTAAATAATGATGCCACGTTAGTGGCATTCCGCTGTCTCCGCATTAAAGACACACTGATTAAAGCCCGAGGTTTTGGTAAGCCGCGTGATGAGGACTGTCTGAGGAGCCGTAAGGCGACGAGTTCCGCAAGAACCGGATGCCAAAACCTTGGGCTTTAGTAACGTTTGTCGTCCATGTGGTGGCTTTTTGGTTCTTTTTGCCACCAAAAAGAATATTAAGAAAAAGACATTTACTTAAAACTATAAATAAAGTGATGTCCCTAGCGCGCTGAAGTAAAGGATACATATGAAATCAGTATTCGCCCTAATCGACTGCAACAACTTCTTCGTCAGCTGCGAGCGCCTCTTCCGTCCCGACTTAGAGGGTAAGCCGGTTGTCGTACTTAGTAGCAATGACGGCTGCGTGGTAGCCCGCAGTAACGAAGCCCGAGTTCTGGGTATACCAATGGCTGCGCCAGTCTTCAAGTACCGGTATCTTTTCCAAGAGCAGGGCATAGTCCAGTTCAGCGCCAATTTTGAGCTATATGGCGACATCAGCCAGCGCATCATCCAATTGCTAACCGCTATAACACCGCGCACCGAAGTATATTCGGTCGACGAATCCTTCCTTGACTTGAGCGAATTAGGAATAGAGAACTATCAGCAGTGGGGGAGCCGCCTGCGACAACGGCTGCTCAGAGAGGTTGGCGTACCAGTGTCTATAGGGATTGCCCGCACCAAAACACTGGCCAAACTTGCCGCTGAACACGCCAAACGCGACAGCGGAGCATCGGGTGTGCTCGACCTCATCCAGGCGCCAGACAACGTTCGACAAACATACCTGGCCCAAACCCCGATTAACGACGTCTGGGGCGTGGGCCGTCGCCTAGCACCGCGCTTGCGGGCCGAGGGCGTTCACACGGCCCTCGGTTTGAGCGAGCTGCGTCCGCGACTCGCTAACCAGCTCATGGGCGTTCACGGCCGGCAAATGGTAGCTGAGCTGCGTGGCATCTCTTGCCATCAGCTGGAACCATTTGGCAAGATCCGCCAGAGCATCATGCACGGCCGTCAGTTCGGTGAAGACACCAGCCAATTCGCAATCATCGAGGCGGCCATCGCTAGCCTAACTGCTCGGGCCGCCGCTCGGCTGCGCAGCGAGCATTTGCTAGCCCGCAGTGCCGTTGTACACCTCAATACCAACCGGCACAAGCCCGGTTACCAGCGCACCAGCCGCTTCATAAGCTTTGCTACGCCGACTGCCGATACTGGCCACATTACCAGCCAGCTGGTCGCTGCCGCCCAAGCCGCCCTCAATCCGCAAGCCCAGTACCACCGGGCAAACGTGCTGCTATATAACCTGGTCGGCGAGCAAGGCTTGCAAACCGACCTTCTAGGCAGCCTTGACGTAGGTGCCGCTACAGCTGCCCAGGCCAAGCTGCAAGCTTTCGACGCCATCAATGCCCGCTATGATGGCCAGCGCACTATTCGCTACGCCGCCGAAGACCTCTCCAATGCCTGGCAGCCCAAACGTGACTACCGCGGCCCCCGCCACACCACCAATTGGCAAGACCTACCCATAGCCCAAATCCTCTAGTAAGTATCGCGTGGTTTGAGGAGGTCAAAGAAATCAACAGGCTCACCGTTGAGCGTTACCCTGACGTCCTTAAAGCAATCAAACGTATCATCATCAAGCTGCAAATATATCATTTCCTTAATTTCTGCTTCGGCCGCTTCATCATCACATAATTCATCATTGAGCTGCTTCAATTCATCGGATTGGCCGTCATCTAGGGCCCAAGATGCTTCATAGCCTTCGAAACGGCCAAAATCGTGCCAGATTACTTTGACGTAAGGGCTGAGAATAGGCCCTCTGGCGGCAACGAGAGTGTCACACTGTGTTTGGACGGTACCGAAACCAGCAATGGAATGTGATAAAAGTAGCGTCCGACAAACTCGCCAATCTGAGCTGCCTGAGACAGCAACACCGGCTCTTCAAAGATAATGTTTCTAATTTCTTGTGACATATTGAAATGGTAACCTCACGGGGAATCCGTCGTCGCCTAATGACTCCTTTGGGATATTCTTGCGGCGTGCTCGGAGCAAGCTCCTGCGCGCGTCCTCGAGTATCGAACCCGCAGCTGATGCTGCCTGGGATTCGCTTCACGCGAACAGGTTCACCAGCCAAAAACCCGACTTAGGGCCGGGCATTTGTCTGGTGACCCTACGCCCCTCGGTTTATAAGACAATTTTATCTGAAATCATTCGTTGGAATACCA
>DATHNF010000037.1:0-13328 GCA_035486285.1 Verrucomicrobiia bacterium
ATGGTGGTGCTGACCTTGGACCCACAAGAGCAAAGGCAGCATGGGAAAAATTGGGAGTTGATGGTAAGGGCGTAGCCGATGCTCCACCTGCTGCTGATTTTGAGGGTCTGCCACGATTAACTGTGCGCATGGCTGCAACCCTCCAAGGTTTTCCGAAAAGTTGGAAAATTGCTGGTAAAAAAACCAGTGCCTATAAGCAAGTCGGAAATGCTTTTCCTCCACCTGTTGCAGCAGCGGTCGGAAATGCTATTCAATTAGCAATAGCTATGGTTCCTCAGCAAGCAACATCTATGGCAACTGATGACGATACTACTCAGATTCCGTTGTTTGCGACTTCCTCAAAGCCTCAAGTCGTGTAATCTCGGCTCGGATGCTACCCTCAGGCCAAGGCTCATAATGTTTGAGGATGTAGTAGGCTATAAATCTACTGCCCTCTTTCTTCTTTTCAGGCTCGATTTTCCAGCCTAGCACTCTAAGTTCACGAAGTCGCTTTTGCCAGTCATCTTGGTACTGTTTAGAGTTAGCAACTATTTCGATTAAGTCAGGTCGAACAGCAGCACCATGAAAGGCCTTTAATAATTCACCAATGCGTTTATGAGGCTCTTCATAAGTTGCAGCCTTCTGTATTTGGTCTGCGTATTGGTCGTAAGTAGCAAAAAAGTTTCGCTTACCCTCATTGCAATCTGAACATAAAGGCTGTAGATTCTCTGGGTCATTAGTGCCACCCCATGCTTGAGGTAACTTGTGGTCTACATGAAGCTTAACTCCATCTTCCATCGGAGTACGACCACATTGTGCACATCGCTGATTACGAAGCACGAAAGCTCGAAGCTTATTATTGATGCCCTCTGTATTTAGCTGAACCTCAAGTTTACTGACGAGTCTGTATAGGGTTTCTGAGCCGTTTCTAGAACGTTCGATCTCAAATGTTCTGTACAGCTCACGCATCCTACGATTTAAGTGTTCTTGCTGACCAACCTCTACTCCCATGATTTGCCTAATATCCGACATACTAAGCGGCTGTTCTTGGTTTTCGTAAAGTGCGCGATATATACCACGTTCAGACGTACCACGAATCAGTTCGTTGAGTTCTTTGCTATCTGGTTCGGGTAAGTCATCCATTAAGCATAGTATGGCAGAGTTTTAGAGCTTTCGCTACAGAGGCAGCTAACAGAGCATATCAGAGGCAACTAATGCCAATATGATGATAATCCATACACCTTTTGGGCTAGAGAGCCACAGATGTCATCTGGGTGTCTCAGTATTGTACTGGTTGCTAGAAACCTAGCAGTCTTTTCTTGCTGCGCTTAAATTCTTGCTCGGTGATAATCCCCTTGACCTTTAGATCAATGAGATTAACCAGAGTTTTAGAAAGCCTACTAGTACGTATGGCCTTAGCTTCTTTGGCGATATCAATATCATTTGTTGATTTCAGCTTTAAGTTGTTGGGTTCTGCCATGTGCCTGTTCCTTGCAAAACTAAGTATTAATGTTGTTAATTATAATAAGCTGGGTGATGGTTTGACACAGCGAAGTTATAAGCTGTCGGATTTACCGTCTTTACTGTTTTACTGTCCTGTAAATAATCAGGAAAGTATTTTATATATAATATAAACAGAGGTAAAAACAGTGAGTTTACAGTGAGCAATCTCAAATCATGGCAAAAAGGAACCAGCGGCAACCCGAACGGACGGCCGAAAGGTTCGCGCAACATTAAAAACGTCATCAGGGATTTGCTGAACGACAAAACTACCTATAAGAAACTGCCTGTAACTGCACCCGAAGGCACCCAGACACCGCTGGAAGCTATCATCTATACACTGATGATAAAGTCTATTGGCGGTGACATAAGAGCCTCAGACGTCCTCCTGAAGTACGCCGTCGATCGTGACGAACCAGTTGACGAGAGCGGTTTCTTTAGCCAAACCAAACTAACTATACAGGTCGTTGGTGACAACGGTAAGCCATACGAAAGGCAGGCCTTAGAAATTGACGAAGAGACCGGTACTATTGCAAATTGACTTTGACGCCGCTGGAAAGCGAAGAATCGTGAAGAGTGGCATAGGTTGGAGTTATAGTGTTCGGAATATCGAACACAAGCTGCCCACTTACAGATGTACCAGGATTAAGACTTGGGTAGTCAACAAAGTTGCTACTTTGAGGCTCTATATCGATTGAAGCAGCACTATCATATGAATATTGTTTGCCAGTAGCGTCATATATGTACTGGGCACTTGGATCAAATGACTGAGCCACATTGCTGATATTTTTAACCGTCATGCTGACAAAGCAATATGGAGCTCCAGCGGTTGTGTCCGAAAAGCTACTAACTGGTGACTCAACTTGAGTTTGCTGACACTGAATCCCAGTTACAGTAAACTGAAACTTACCATCGTTGGCCGGCTGGTTGAGGCCTACGGCTGCGGCCTTACTGCTGTTCGACGAACTGCTTGATTTGCTTGAGCCGCTAGAACTGCTGGCTGTTTGATTGGTCGTTTTATTCCCACCGGCTGCCGACACAATGATGACCAGTAGTATCAATGCACCTATTACCGTTAATATTTTGTGTCTCTTGAACCAGTTGCCGTCCTTTTGTTTGGACATACTGTCTCTCCCTTTATGGTTAGTTAATGATTCGACGGCAAACAAAAAGCTCGCCGCAGCGATGGCCGAAGCCACCCATAACCGTTTCCAGCTATGACCATTCCGAAACAGTGCTCTGCGACGAGCTGCTTATTCGGAATGGATTTGGTGACCATGCCAACCTTGCGGCTGGTTTAGGTCATGGGTGGCTGAACCACTTGGGGGCAATTATATAATCTTTGGCTCTCGAGGTACACAACCCTTTCTTATATTGTTTGCCAACCGCATATGCTTGGTAGAAGTTGACCTCTGTAAGATAATGTAGCTATGCCTATCACAAAAACAGTGGCTGCTCAGAGAGCACACTATTCTCTAGTAATTAATGACCCGGATTTTTACGATGACCTGAGTGCGGCGTCCAACAAGGATGATGTCTTGAAGCGCTACGGATTGAGCAGAGACGAGACGATGATAAATATGGATGAGCACAAGTTATTCAAGGATGGTCTTGTTCCGTTTACGGGTGGCTGGATGAAACAAGATGAGAGAAGCGGCAAGTTCACTGTGTTATTAAAGTCTGATATAAAAAAGCACCAACTTCAGGAACTTTGGGAGTATATACAAAGGACAAGAAAGATGAATAGTTTAGATAAGCAATCTAAGCTTAAGTCTCCTGACGACCCAGAGTTGTTGTACGCAATTTTTAAAGCGAGAGTGCGAGGACATACCTTTCCGCAAATCTTTGACATGTACCGCGCGGGAACTTTGCCATCCTATGAAAACAAACCAACAAACAATTACCTGACTGAGTTCGAACTTAAGAAATATTATTCAAGATATTACAATCCCATTTAAACGACCTAATTAAATAGGTACCGATTTACAGTTCTCAAAACCCTAAACTTAGAACTGTTTTATTGATGCATCGTAAAACTCCATATCAATTTAATTACAGGAAGGACTAGATGTAATGCTTAGCACTGAGCGTATCCAAGAGCTACAGCATTTACTACATGATGGGCTTGGGCTTGACTACGACTTTGACCGCGCACACTCAGCCAGCCAGCAATCACGCCCTAGTCCCGATAGGAGTGAGCACGATGAGCAAAGCATCCGAGATAGTAAACGCTCTGCTGGAAGACATCCAAGAAAGTGACGCAAAGTTGTTTCACGACCAGTATGGTGAGCCTTACATTGCCCTGCAAGGCAACGGTCAGCAGGTACTAAAACTTAACTCAAAAGACTTCAAGCAGTGGTTAGCGCAGGAGTGCTACACCAAATTCAACAAACCCTTGTCTACCGAGGCAATCACCAAGGTTATTTTAACCCTAAGTGGCATAGCAACATTTAAAGGTGATGGGATAAGCCTTCACACGCGCTCTACTTGGGAAGGTGATCATCTATGGTACGACAATGGTAAGGGAGAGCCAGCAATCCTGATAAGTCCGGGGCAATGGAAAGTTACGCCGACCTATCCTATATTATTCAGACGCTTTGGTCACCAGAAGCCACAAGTATGGCCGGTAAAGGCGTCTGTCTCGGATGTCGAGTTGCTAAACAACTACGTGAACATCAAATCCGAGCAGCAAATGCTGTTGTTCGTAGTTTACACAATCGCGGCATTCATACCTGGTTTTCCTCATCCGTTACTGTTGCTCCACGGGCCTCAAGGGGCTGGTAAGAGTACACCAATGAGGGTGCTCAAGGAACTAATTGACCCGTCTGGCATCCATGCGCTGTCGCAACCGCACAACGATAAAGAGTTCGCGCAGCAAGGCCACCACCATGCTTTCTTGTTCTACGACAACCTGTCCACGCTACCTACTTGGTTTTCGGATGCGCTGGCGCGAGCCTCAACTGGTGATGGTATTAGCAAGCGTGCGCTCTATACCGATGACGATGACGTGTTCTATAAGCTGCAGCTGCCAATAGGTATAAATGCAATCAGTCAGGTTATATTGAAACCCGATCTGCTTGACCGAGCCATCTTGCTTAAACTGAGCCGTATTGAGTCCGAAGAACGCAAATCCGAGCGTGAGTTCTGGGCGAACTTCTATGACGACAAGCCAAAAATCCTTGGCGCTATCTACGAGGTCATTGCTGTAGCGCTAACAATTGTTGATAGCGTTAAACTCGACAAACTCCCACGCATGGCTGACTTTGCCAAATGGGGCTGTGCTGTTGCCCAAGCGATTGGGTTTGAGCAGCAAGACTTTATAAGCGCATACCAGGCTAACATTGACTCGCAGAACGACGAGGCTATTTATGCCAGCAGCGTCGCTCAAGCCATCATAGTGCTCATGAATGGACGTAATGAATGGCTTGGCACACCCTCGGAGTTACTGGGTGCGTTGACTAAAATTGCCCTGGAACAGAATCTTGAGACTGACCGAACCTGGCCCAAAGGCCCGGTCTGGCTCACGAGGCGTATCAACGAGGTCGAGCCAAACCTCAAGGAGCGAAATATTGAGATCGACCATGGCCCCACTGCTGCAGGCCGAATGTTTAAGCTGACAAATAGCCATAAACCTACTGTCAATGCTGAAAATACTGATATCCCCGATGACAGTAACTCAGTAAAGACAGTAAATTCTTAGGCTCTAACCATGAAAGAAGAGCCATTAATCAGTATTAAAGAGGCGCGCAAGCTCCTGGGCAAGGAGTCTGAGGGGCTAAGCGATCAGGAAATCCTAGATTTAATAGTACTGCTTACTGACAGCGCCAAAGAATACTTAAAAATCATTGTGTTAAAACGTCAAGAAACAGATTAGGATTATAATAATGATTATAATCCCATCAGATACAGAAAGGCGCAAGACTGCTATTGCTTATGTCAGGGTTTCGAGCGATAAACAAAAAGACAATGAAAGCCCAGCTACTCAGCGCAAAAAAGTCGCTGAGTATGCCGAGGCTAACAATATCGAAATAATTCGGTGGTTTGAAGATATCGCACAAAGTGCTAAAACTGCCAATCGCAAAGAACTGAAGAACTTGCTGCACTTTACTCTCACCCATCGTGGCAAGATCGATCACTTAATTGTTTACAAAATGAGCCGGGCATCGAGGGATGCACCCACGTTCTATGCCGACATCATGAGCATACTCCGACCCAAAGGCATTACTATTAGATCAGCAACTGAAAGCTTTGACGATAGTCCTGGGGGTAAATTCATGCAACTACTACACCTTGGCATGGCTGAATTTGATAACGGTATTAAAAGTGAGTACACCAAAGACGTCATGCAGCAGTTAGCGTTACAGGGATATTACCAGCACCCACCAGTAGTTGGGTATGAGGTCTGCAAGATTAAAAACAGCGAGGGCAAATATCGCCCATCCCTAAAACACAGCTCAATGGCACCCAAAGTTAAGGCTGTGCTGGAGAGGTTTAGTGTTGGGGATATCAGCAAGGCTGAACTGACTCGTTACGCCGAAGAGGTTGGCTTGCGCAGCCGCAACGATAAAGTGCTTGGTAAGGACTCAATCAATCGCCTTCTAATAAATATGACCTACGCTGGCTATATTAAAGACTGTCACACCAACTTTGAGGAGAAGCCAGGCAAACACCCACAGATAATATCCAAGGCCACTTATGACAAAAATCAGACGTTGCTACATGGCAAACATAATCGAATTGACGAGATACACCTTAAAAAGAACGAGGGCTACGTGCTGAAAGGTACTCTGCTCTGTGCTGGCTGTAATCGCTACCAGTATGCTTCTGCACCACGAACTGGCAATGGCGGCCACTCCCCACGCTATCATTGTGGTAAGGGCTGCCAGATACCGTCTTTCCCAGCCAAAGTCGTCCATGCTGGCTTCAAGGAACTCCTAAAGCAGATCAAGCCTACGCCAGGAGCAATCAAGCTCTATAAAGAAATACTCATCCGCGAAATGAATAGCCAGTTAGGTCGCATTAATAAAGAGGTTGAGGGCTACAGAGACACCCTGAACGCTATTTCAACCTCAAGAGTTAATGGTATTCAACAGTTTACCGCAGGAGAGCTTACAAAGGACGAGAAGGACGACCTGATGAAGGCTTTGGAAGCCCAGAAGCAAGAAACCAGCCTCTTATTAGAGGAAGCTGAGCAAAAACAGAGCTTCCGAGAGGCTGATATCAATGCTGCTATGGACTTCATGGAGCATGTTGATAAGCAGTGGGAGACCGTCAGCTTCGATATGCAACAAAGGTTCCAGAAAATGATCTTTCCGCAAGGAGTTACGTACGATCTCGAAAAAGGCACCTTTGGAACCAGTGAAATAAGCATACTTTACAGATTGACGGACATTAAAAAGAGCCCTCAAGGGACTCAAAAGTTTAACTTGGTTGCGGGGGCAGGACTCGAACCTGCGACCTCGTGGTTATGAGCCACGCGAGCTGCCGCTGCTCCACCCCGCGTCGATTGTAATGAGACAACTACGGTTTTTCTCATCGCGCCAGGCGCCGAAATGAATTCGTCGCGTGGGCTGCTCTTTCCCCTCACCCAGCTTCTGGGAAAGTGGATAAAGTTTTTAGCTCGTTAGATTGTAGCAAACAGAGGTAGAATTGTCAATTGTTGGTTTGGCGGTGCAGGAAGAAGTCCACCCACGACTCAAAGTTACGCTGGTAAGTAGGTTGATGGACGCTGGCTTCAGCAGGCTTGGTGGGCGTGGGCAAGTTAACGGTATACGTTAGCGCCACACTCGCGGGTACGACAATTTCTTTCTCGCCAGGCGCGGCTAGGCCGAAGTTTTCTCGGGCCGAGAGTTCCAGCGATTGGTTGCTGTTGAGGTATTGGTTCTCAAGCGCCAGGTTATTATTCTGCAGTTGCTGGATAGTGTTCTGCTGCTGGAGGGCGGAGATCTGCTTCTGCAAACCATAATTAGTCTGGATGGTTTTGACCCCGCTCCAGCTGACCAGCAATACGATAACCACGAAGAGCACTTGCCCAACGAAGCGCACATCGTTCAGCCGGTTGATAAATCCGGTGGCTGCACTGGTGATCTTTTCTAAGAATGGTATTTTTGTTTGCATAAAACCGTATGCATCATTATATAACTTTCGCTCAAATCTGCTATACTCTCCTCTGTTAGGTGCCCTTCTTCTTCCACACCAGGCTTTACAACACAGGAGGGAAAAGAGCAGTACCGGTTCGCCGCAGGCGAATGCGAATTTAGTTCGCAAGGTGCGATGAGAAAAACCGTAGGTTTGTCTCATGCCCGACGAAGGGGGCGTAGCTCAGTGGTTAGAGCAGTCGGCTCATAACCGATTGGTCCCTGGTTCAAATCCAGGCGCCCCCACCATTTGTGATTATTTTTACATGCTAGTTACTATATTTGACATAAGGGCGTATACTGGATTTATAGATTAAAAATCTTAACAAAAAATAACCCAGACAAGGAAAGAAACAAACATGGCGGTCGCAGAACATCCAGTCGAAACTATCACCCTCGGTGATACGCTCGGCGGGTTCGAAGAGGCGACCACGGCGGCCGTGGCGGTCAGTAAAGTGCTGGGAAACGATTATCCATCACTGCTCGAGACTGCTGACGGCACAACTCTTCTGGAGCAGACGCAAACCACTGAAGACCCCGGCACAGTCACCTTTGCCGGCCCGGCCGCGGCTGCCATCAGGATGGCATTGGGAGTAGTCGCAGAAGACACTACTTCTTTATACCGGTTGCCAGCACGCAGAATGTTGGGCATTCCGGTTGAATCAGAACGACGGCAAGCACCCAAAAGCCAAGGCGGTGTGGTCGAAGAGCATCTTAAGCTGAGTACTTTCGGCGGTTTGGTAGCTGCTTTCAAATCTGTCGAGATCTTCGCCGAAGAGGCCGAGCAGGCAGTTGTCCTCGGCACCATCAAAAGTGATTTCGAGAATATTCCTACGGGGGAGTCAAGAGCATTTTTCTACTTAGGTGATGAAGCGCAAATCATTTACCGTTCGCTTGTCAAAGCCGCACTACGTGGTTCAAGCTACTATGACCTAGTGGCAGCCCATATTCTAGGCTCAGCTGATTATGGCTCCCCGGCACTGGATGCCGCCAAAAACATATCTTTGTCTTAAACAGCTACTGTGCGCTTCAATCGATCGGCTAAATCATCAGTATCGCGGGCACGCATGAGCTCCTCACGGAGTTCTTTGGCACCGTCAAAACCGTTGATGTAGATCTTGCAGAACTTGTTGAGCGTTTGGGCAGGACGTTCCTGGTGCTGCCAGGTCTCGGCGAAGAGTGCCACATGTTTCTTATAAAGTATCTTGCGCTGTTCCGCCGAATATTCACTCCAGGGACTGCTTGCCGCAAAGACAAATGGATCGTGGAATATGCCGCGGCCAATCATAATACCGTCGAGCTTGTAGCGCTTAGCTAATTCCAAGCCCTGCTGGCGGTTCATAACGTCGCCGTTGCCGATAATGAGCGTTTCGGGAGCCAGGCGGTCGCGCAGTTCCCTGGCTTCGCCAATAAGTTCCCAATGGGCTGGTACTCTGCTCATTTCTTGCCGGGTGCGGCCATGGATCGTCAAAGCATGTAGTTTCTGGCCGAGCAAGAACTCGATCCAAGTCATGTCAACCGTGTTAAACCCAAGCCTGGTTTTGACGCTCAGTGGCAACCTGCCGCTGAGACCATCTTTGGTGGCAGTAATGATTTGTTCGGCTAATGGGCGGTTATTGATTAGGGCGCAACAGGTGCCGTTCTTGACTTCGGTCTTCTGCGGGCAGCCCATGTTCAGGTCGACACCGGCGAAGTTCACACCTTCGGGCAAACCAAACTCCCGCGCGAAAGTACCATCGGCCAATTGCTGGGCAGTTTTATAGAAATTTTCTGGCTCTTTGCCCCAAATCTGCGCCACCAACGGCAGTTCGGCTGGTGTAAACCGCAACTTCTTGAGTAGCTTCTGGCGCCCGGGACTCTGCAAACCATCGACGTTTACAAACTCCGTAAAACACAAGTCCGGTGGCGCGCATTTGGCAACAATCTGACGGAACACCGTATCCGTCACGTCATCCATTGGCGCCAGGACGAAGAACGGTCGCGGTAATGTCTTGTATATGCCTATCATGACCTAGCCAGCTTGGCCGGCAATGACTTCGCGCACGAAAGGCCGGTACATCTCGCCGTAGGTCTCAAAGACCCGCAGCGATTGCATAAGCTTGAAGAGTCGGGCATTGTTGTACAGCCCGTACACGCCTAGCTGCCTTCTCCAGCCAGCATTGATTTCTTCCGGTTGGTCGGCACGATAGCGCTCGGCAACACTGGCTTTATGCGCGGCATGGATATCATGGGTTGTCCACCTATTGTTAATGGCTGCCGTTTCAACCATATCGCGGAAGAGCCAGCCGAATTGCCGGCAATCCCTGTCAAGGTTTCTAACTTTATACTGGTTTTGTGGGGTGTGCCCCCGGTATTCAGGTTGACGTACTTGCCTAAAAAGGCGCCGGACCAGCTTGCCTTCTTCGATATATCTATCTTTAAGCACAGTTGCTTGCACCGCATAGCTGGCCATGGCTTGCGAAACTGAACTCTTCTTTCGGCGCGTTACTTCAGAAACATTTACCCTGCCGCGATTTGAGTCCTGGGTTCTGGATTGTATCCTAGTAGCCAAAGCACTTGGATAGAGTCCTAACTTGAGGTAATCTTGGCTGCCGAAAACAACTGCTGGCTGGTGCTGGTATGTGGGCTCAAATGGTAGCTTGAGCTTGCTGCCACGGGCTTTACTGACAGTTGTTTGGGATGTAGTCTTAAGCAGCTGCTCGCCATCCTTATAGCGCGGGTCGTCGCTAAATATGTATAAACCATGGCTGAGGCTTTCTGCGCTTATCCGGTCTATGTCTTCGGCGGTTACATTTATAACAGGGTCGTTAGTCGGCGAATTGGTAAAGAATTGGGGACCAAGCAAATGTCCCAAGCGCAGCGACAAGGTAGCAAGTGCCAAGCGCTCGTCAGGATCAATGCCAAGGTCGGCGGCAGAATAGCAAAGAATACCGCGCGTTTCGTCTAACGCTGACCGCGTAGGGAGCGGGGATTCTTGGTATACGTTGGGGCGTTCTTTAGCCGTCATTAATAACCTCGTTTAGGTGTTAAATTATACAATAGTACTTGCCAATTTACAACGCGGTGGCTACCGGTAGGTTAAGCGACTACGGCAGAGGCTGCCCGCGCCTCAATCTGCTTTTTGATCTCTTGGCGGCGATTATTCAGGCGGCGGCGGTTCCTGGTCCCGAAGTATGTCATTCTAAACCCGCGATAGGCAGCGTCAAGCGCGCCTTGCTCGGATGGGTCGTCGGTGATGATCTTTGGTTGCTTAATCACATTACCCTGTTCGTCCCTAACCGGGTTACCTTCACTATCCTCTTTGTCTACCAGTTCGGCGTGGGCCTTAACTCCCAATGATTCGGCCAAACTGCCTTTCGAAGCCAGGCGCAACCCTGCCCTTGCTGACTGCGAGCTTCCAATTTTGCCATGTAAGGCCTCTATATCTGTAGTCCTGATGTCGCCATCTGCATAAAAGGCATCCTCTAGGGCATTAACCCTATTGGTTTTTGCCGTGACATTGCCAAGGCTTCTGTTTTCGAGGGCTAGGCTGTCGAGGGCACGGTGTTCCGCTTCGAGCCTGCCAATGGTAACTTGCTCCCGTCCAGGAGTTGCAGCAGGGGTTTCCGAAGACTGGAGGCGAGTGCTCACAGCAGGGAAAATACTACCTTCAACAGTTACCGTGGGCCCGCCAGCAACCATATTGCCCTCTGTAAGCGACGGGGGCAAAAGCATACCTTGGTGTTCGTAGTTAATTGCATGCTTTGGTGCCATAACAGGTTGTATTATACCACGCTTGGACAAGTTTGGCAATAACGGTTATGGTTACTCCCACTTGAAGACGCGGAAAGCAATGGCGTAGATAATGACAAACCAGATGGCTATCAAGCCGAGCTGCGGGCCAATGTCGAGCAGGCTCTTACCTTCGGTGGTCAACTGCCGTAAGCCGTCAATAACCGGAGTCAACGGCAGGTACGTTGTTACGTTCTGCAGCCAGTGTGGCATATCAAAACGCGGGAAGAAGGTACCGGAGAGGAAGAGCATTGGGAAAACAATGATGTTGCTGAGCGGCGCGGCCTGGCGCTCGTTCTTAGCCCAGCCGCCGATAGCTAACCCGAGGCCCAGGATCATGAAAATGCTCAAGATGGTAAAGAGCGCTATCTCCAAGTAATTACCTTCAACCTTGAGGTGGAAGACCTTGATAGCCACCGCGAACTGGATAGTAATCGAGATGATGCCCGTGGCGGCCTGGCTGAACATGGTCGCCAAGAAGTACTGCCAAACCTTCAGAGGAGTGGTGTGCAAACGGCGCAGGATACCCTGTTTCTTGAGTTCGGGGAAGACGTTGACCGGCCCGAAAATACCCAAGCCAATGATTGAGAAGCCAAGCAGGCCGGAGAATGTGTAGTCAAAGGCCGTCAGGCTCTTCTCGTTCAACTGTTTACCGACAACCGAAAATGGCTGCTGGACACTTACAAATTTAGCGTTTATAGACTTAAGCGTGCCTTGCAAGACCGTCGTCAGCGTCTGCCCGGTACCGGAGCTACTCTGGTTATATAGCAGCTCGGCCTGGCCCGAGGGATAGCTTTGTCCCGCGTGAACTACACCGAAGCTAGCGGGCAGTATAATAATGCCGTCTATTTGGCTCTTGCTCATCTTGTCCTCGGCGGCAGCCAGACTGTTGATAGACTTGTCGACTTTGAAGACTTTACTGCCCTGCATTTGCTGGGTGAAACTCTTGGCGAAGGCAGTATGCGAATCATTCAGAAGCGCTACGTTGAATGAGACATTACCGCTACCGCTATTCAAACTACCGAATACAAACAGGAATATCAGGGGAAACAGGATGCCGAAAAACTGCGCCAGGCGGTCACGGAAGAAACGGCGGGTACTGAGCTTGGTGAAGACCAGCACCGTACGAAGCTGCTGCGGCAAGAAGTCCATCAATGAGCGTTGATGGCTGGGGCTTTCTTGAGCTTTTGGAGCCTGGGAAGGCCGCGGCCGCCGTTTGAGAGCTATCCGCAATACGACCAAAGCTACAAGCACAATAATAATTAGTAAGCCGCTCATCGTTTAATCCCTCAGCGCCTTCCCCGTTAAGTCAATGAAGACGTCGTCGAGGTTGGCCTGTTCGACTTTTTGCTCTTTCGTGAAACCGCGTTTTAGCAGTTGCTTGATAAGATTGTGCGGCGTGTCGAGGGCGATGATCTTGCCATTGTCCATAATCGCTACCCGGTCACAAAGTAGTTCGGCTTCATCGAGGTAATGCGTCGTCATAATAACGGTCACGCCCTTATCGCGGACGAAGCCTATGAGCTCCCAAAGATTGCGGCGGGCCTGCGGGTCGAGACCGGTGGTTGGCTCATCAAGGAAAAAAACTTTGGGACTGTGAACTAGCGCAGCAGCAATGCTGAGCCGTTGCCGTTGGCCGCCAGATAACTGTTCGGGATAGCTGTTAACCTTGTCGGCAAGCTGCACTTCGTCGAGAAACTCCCGAGCGTTGACCTGCTCACCGTAAGCAGCGGCAAACATCTCTATGATCTCCGACAATTTCTGTTTATCCTGAAAAGCTGGGGTTTGCGGTTGGACACCAATGATTTTCTTTATCTCATTAGGCTGGCTAGCAACATCAATGCCGTCAACCGTGATGCTGCCGCCATCGATTTCCCGCATAGTCTCGATCATCTCCAGCGTCGTGGTCTTGCCGGCACCATTTGGACCGAGGATGCCGAA
>DATHNF010000038.1:0-4199 GCA_035486285.1 Verrucomicrobiia bacterium
ATGCAATACGGTGTGCTCCGCTACAGAAAGCAAGGTAACAGCCTGCACGGCGCCATCGTCCGCGATGGTGCTAGTCATGCCGAGTTTTCGGGTAATGAGTGCTTTCATATAATGCTTTCTGTATCAAAGACTGACATAAAAACACCTGGTTACGAGTGGTTTCTACCCCTGTTATTGGTAGACCTACTGGCGCGAACCAAGTACAAGCCTTCTTGAGATACCGTACTAGAGTATCACGTTAAACTTACCCCTGTCAACCTGTTGCAAATTCTACATCTACGTTGCGCTACCGGACGAGGTCGCGTGCTTGGGCGCACTCAAAACTCTTCCAGAATTGCGAATGAAGCGGCTCCGGCAGATCATCACTGGTAAACCAGCCCACTTCGGAGATCTTGTGCGGCTCGCCAATCGTGACTTTGGTGGGATCAATCCTCACAGCATGCACCATGGCAACCCAGTGAGTCTTGGTACCGTCGTCGAGCTGCCGGTGAGCATCGTACGCCACCAGGAATTCAACATCCAGCGCTTCGCAGCAATACTCTTCACGAATTTCGCGGCGTACGGTTTCAGCAGGTGTTTCGTCAAATTCAACCGCGCCGCCGCCAACGTCCCAGCGCCCTTGTTCATCCCTAGCTTCGGCACCACGCTTTTGCAGTAATATTCGGCCCTTACCATCATGGACGACAAACGAGGCACAAACCCCGATATAATCAATGCCTCGCCGCTGGTCGGCTTTGTCGTCAGGCTGGATGTGCTTACTGGCTCCCATTATTACTCAAATCTTCCAGCCCCCGTTAGGCAGCCGCTTTTTCGACAGCCTCGAACAGCGACATGACGCCGCGCTCAATTTCAATGAAGTCTGTATCCAAAGCTACGTCACCCAAACGCTTAGCTGCGCCCTGGACATATTCAATAAACGCAGGCTCCCGTTCCTGAGCCGACATGCCAAAAGCCGCCCTGGGATATACGAAGATCTGGCTGCCATCTGGTCGGCTAGAGCTTTCTAGAGCCACGATTCCTTGTCTAGGAGAGTCAAGCCGCTCCCCGTCATCAAGTGGCGGCCTGACCCCCACGAAAAAAGAGCTTTCGGTCCTGCCTAAACGCATTTCTCTTGTTTCAGTCATCCGTTAAGTCTTCACGCTTGTTACATCTTAATTTCGACGTCGCAACCGGCTGGGAGCGAAAGGTTCATCAAGCTATCAATGGTTTTAGGTGTTGGCTCGAAAACGTCAATAAGGCGTTTATGAACGCGCATTTCGAACTGCTCACGGCCCTTCTTGTACACATGTGGGCTTTTGACAACCGTAAAGGTACTACGGCGAGTCGGCAGAGGGATCGGGCCGGCTAGTGAAGCACCGGTACGCAGCGCGGTGTCGATAATTTGTTTGGCTGCCTGATCAATGACCTTGTGGTCATAGGCCTTCAGGCGAATACGGATTCGCTGTTTAACATCTGGTACTGGTTTTTTGGCATCTGCCATAGGTGTTGTTCCTTCCTGGACTTTCGCCCAGCCTGCTGTAACATCGTAGTATCTCTCAAAAACGACTTTTAGTCAGCAGCTTTTACTCTTAATAACAAGCCTATTTTAACAGATAGGTACTGCAAATGAAAGCCTGGGCTAGCTCACCAAACCAGTTTCCGGCTGAGCAGCCCGAGACACAATAATCTGCTGCTCAAAGGCTTGCTCAATCGTCTCCGCATAGCGAGTAGCCTCCTCCCGGCTAATCCTCCCTATAAACCGAAGCGATGCTTGATAATCTACGCCTGCTTCTTGGCGCACTTCTCGCACTTGGCTTTCCGCATTTTGAATAAATGACTTACTGACTCGAGTACCGAGCCAGGTCAAGCTTCGCTCGCTCTGCCCCTGGCTCGCAGTAAATACTGGGACAAACTGCTCACCCTCCCCCGGACTATATATAAAACCGAAGGCATCTAGCTTGCCGCATGCCACCTCCCCAAAGTAGCTGACAGCCTCCCTGGTATACCTGTGTCCAGGTGCAATAAATAAAATCTCTGGTGTCTTGTTCATATTTGATAGTTAAATCAAGGCCTGCTTTAACGAACAGACGTCCGACAGAGCAACCTATTGCGTTAGGCTACCCACGTGTATGCCCAGCTCTACAAAACCACCAACTATATTCCTAGCTTGCGGAGAGAGGTAGGTTGCAGCGCCTTGACGACAAAACTGCTCACTCGGCGTATCAATCTTGTTGGGCTGGTCAATGGCGAACTCGGTGTCGCTATACATGCCCTCTTCTGTAGAAAAAACTTCGTAAGCAACAGTCCATATAGCCGTATCTACTGGTGTTGCTCCATTCGCAAAGCGGGTGACCGGCTCACCGGCCTCATCAAGCGGCAGTTTAGCGCTTAGCTGTGTCACGGCCGACCCTAGATCCTGCTCTGCTTGAGGCAAAGAACGTATGGGCTTATCGCCTTTGTGTATATAGTCAGCCGGGCATTGGCCGATACGATTTGTGCCTTCTATCTTTACGGTCTTGCTGCCACAACCAGCAAGTGCTAAAGTCGCTATGCTAACTGCGGCCATTCGTATGGGCCTTGAGCGTAAGAATTCTCCCATTAGTTAACCATCTCCTACGGTTCCTATAGTTTAATAGGGTAAACTTTAACATGGTATTAAATAAAAGTAAAGAGCCTCCGAAGAGGCTCTTTGAGGAAAGCACAGAGTCACCTACTATTTGACGACTTTGGTGACGACACCGGCGCCAACGGTGCGGCCGCCTTCGCGGATAGCGAAGCGGAGGCCTTGTTCCATGGCGATTGGGGCGAGCAATTTAACCTTGAAGGTAATTGTATCCCCGGGCATGACCATCTCTTTGTCAGCGGGAAGTTCGACTTCACCAGTTACGTCCGTGGTGCGGAAGTAGAACTGCGGCTTGTAGCCCTTAAAGAATGGGGTGTGGCGACCGCCTTCTTCCTTGGTCAAAATGTAGACCTCGGAGTCAAACTCAGTGTGCGGAGTGATAGTCCCGGGCTTAGCCAAGACCTGGCCGCGCTCAATGTCATCACGCTCAATACCGCGCAATAGAATACCGGCGTTGTCGCCAGCTTGTCCCTGGTCAAGGCTCTTCTTGAAAGCCTCGATGCCGGTTACCACACTCTTGGTGGTAGGACGAATACCGACGATTTCGACTTCGTCGTTGATTTTCACGACACCAGTCTCAATACGGCCGGTAGCAACGGTACCACGACCCTTAATAGAGAAGACGTCTTCGATTGGCATCAGGAACGGCTTGTCCAGCTCGCGCTTCGGCTCAGGGATAGATTCGTCCATAGCCTTTACGAGGTCGAGAATAGCCTGCTCAGAGTCAGGATCACCTTCGAGGGCTTTGGTGGCAGAACCGCGGATGATTGGAGCGTCTTTGTCGAAACCGTTCTTCTCCAGCAGTTCGCGGATTTCTTCTTCGACGAGGTCAACCAGCTCAGGATCAGCCAGGTCCATCTTGTTAAGGAAAACAAGAATATAAGGCACGCCAACCTGACGGGCTAACAGGACATGCTCGCGAGTTTGTGGCAGCGGGCCGTCGTTGGCGCCCACGACGAGAATAGCGCCATCAATCTGGGCGGCACCGGTAATCATGTTCTTGACGTAGTCAGCGTGGCCGGGCATATCAACGTGAGCGTAGTGGCGCTTTTCGCTCTCATACTCCTGGTGAGAAGTGGCGATGGTGATACCGCGAGCCTTTTCTTCAGGGGCATTGTCGATTTGGTCATAAGCAATTGGTTTGTTGACGGCGCTTGGCATCTTCTTGGCCAAGACAGCAGTGATTGCTGCGGTAAGGGTGGTTTTGCCGTGGTCGACGTGGCCCATAGTACCGACGTTGACATGGGGCTTAGTGCGGTCAAATTTGTCTGCCATAAGTTTATTTACTCCTTAGTTTAGCTAAATGATGGCTTTCGTAATAATTGTCTGCGCATGAGGATATTAGAGCCCACGCGCGTTACCGAAGATAGTATAGGGAAAAGCCTGCTTTTTGTAAAGCACAAATCCCCGTCTGCGAAATTTCTGCTATTTAAAGCGTGCCGTCGCCGACATACATGCCAAGAGTAGCACTATCGGCGGCAGCTTCCGAGTATTCGGGCCTTGGGTGTTGTTGGCTAGCTACCTCTGAACTACAGGCTAATCTAGCGAGGCTAAAGCGCTGGTGCCGTGGCGCGCCTAACGGACAGCGCTCCATCAC
>DATHNF010000039.1:0-3375 GCA_035486285.1 Verrucomicrobiia bacterium
GTCCGGTGAATTGGCGACATTTCTTTGAAATCGCCCTTTTTGCCATCAATCGGCTGACCGGTCACGTTAAACATACGCCCCAAGGTAGCATCACCAATCGGCACGCTAATTGGCGCGCCAGTATCGGTCACTTCGGCGCCGCGCTCCAGGCCATCAGTCGAGCTCAGCGCGATGGCCCGGACGCTCGACTCGCTCAAGTGCTGCGCTACTTCTAGCGTGACTTCCTGGTCGTCAAGCGTAACTTTTAACGCATTATAAATTGTCGGCAAATTGTCGGTTGAGAACTCAATCTCCACCACCACGCCTACGATCTGCGTGATCTTCCCAACCTTAGTCTTCGTTTTCGCTGCTGTTGCCATTATTGTTCTCCTCTTGTCATATTCACATATATTTCTGATAAAGCGGCCCTCTGTTCAATCATACGCATACCAATGCTCCTATATCGCCATCATGGCCGTCATCAATTGGCGATGGCAGCGGTGCGGCACCGACAATGAATCGCATGACGTGCGCGGTATCCCTGAAACCTTCGGCTCGCTCATCACCAATAAGCTCTTTAACCCCGACACCGTAAGCATTCATCTCAGCAGCTTCATCAATAGGCTCTGGAGGCAGGCTTTCCAACGTGCACTCATCCGACTGGCGAATACCCTTGAACCTGTCTACTTCATCCAGCCAGTACAAAGCATCAGCTTCAACTGCTTCAAAGGCTAGTACTTCCCGATCAGCCATTGAGAGCCTCCGCGCCGCCCGAGATTTCGGCTAGTTCTTGGGTAATAGCCGCTTGGCGAGCCGTGTTTAATTCAAGTGTGTAATCTTTGATCAACTCATTGGCATTGTCGGTGGCATTCTTAGTAGCTATCATGCGCATAGCGTGCTCAGAAGCCGAGCTTTCCAGGACAGCTTGCCATATCTGGGATTCTACCAGCCTGGTAGCAACCTGTTCAATAACAGTCTCAACATCCGGCTCGAAGTTGCTAACTGTCGGTGCTGCTTCGTCTGCCGCTGGTGCAGGGGCGGGCAACAGCTGCAGGCTCTGGGACTGCTGGACGATTGTGGACTTAAAAACAGTGTACAGAACCTGTACGTCATCGACAGCACCGGACTCATATTTTTCAATAACAGTGTTAAGAATCGGGCGGATGTCATTGGCGGTCGGGCGGTCGCCAAACGGCGGGTAAGCCGCCAGTAGCTCAACCTCGTGCAACCGACGAACGAATTGGGCGCCTTTGCTGCCAATAGTTATGACATGACTTTTAGCCTTATCATCACGGTCGCGGCGCAAGCCTGTGGTCAGCAGTTTCAGCGTATTGGCATTGTAGGCACCGGCCAGACCGGTATTACTGGTGATGATAATGTACAGTCGATTCTTGACAGGGCGCTTGCTAAAGAGCGGCTGTCGCTCGACTTCGCCAATGACATTAAGCCGTTTCAGCAAATCATACGCCAGATCACGGTAATCACGGCTGCGTTGGGCGTACTCCTGCGCCCGGCGTAACTTACTGGCCGACACCAATTCCATAGCCTTAGTAATCTGCCGGGTCCCGCGGATAGAAGTAATTCGTCGCTTTAATACAATCGTACTAGCCATACTGCTCCTGCTGTGCGCCTTGAGCTATTGAGGCTTGGGCATTTTCATCTGCCTTTACTATTGCTAAAGCTTGGGCGGCCCATTCTACCGGAAATTCATTTGACCAGCCATGCCCCGGTAAATTAATCGCAATCTTTAAGGCATCGAACCAACGGACTGCACTTAGAGCTATACGACGTTCGTGATCTTCGGGAGACTCATAGTGAGAGACAGGAGATACATATGCTTCGTCGTTCTTAACCAATTCAGCTCCTTCGAGATGAAAATTCATGACGAGCGTGACAGCAACTTTAGTTTCAAGCATATTAAACCCATCGGCATTGCGACCTACAGAAAACTCTCTCTTTAAAGCAATGATTTCTTCGGGTGAAAGTTGTTTGCTGGATTCAGCTGCCGATAGCGATTCTTGATTCATAACTCTTATTTTTCTTTCGCAACCTTATATGTCCCAGCGATACTCTTGGCGACCTTCAGAACGGTGTCGTTCTGGGCGTCGGTGGGTTTGTCGCCGGTGTTGAGGGCTTCAATCAATTTGGCATGCTTGCTCCTGAGCTCACGGTGGAGGGCTTGCTCGGCAGGCTTGATCTTCTCTAGCGGTACTTCGTCGAAGGCGCCTTGGGTGGCAGCATACAGACTAGCGTACATTTCCCAGATAGCATATGGGCTGTACTGGGGCTGTTTGAGCAGTTCTGTCAAACGCTGGCCGCGCTCGATAGTGTGGCGTGTTTCTGGGTCCAGGTCGGTCGAGAACTGGCTAAAGGCAGCTAGTTCGCGGAACTGCGCCAAGCTCAGCTTCAAACCGCCGCCGGCAGCCTTAATAGCCTTGGTCTGGGCCGCGCCGCCAACGCGCGACACGCTCAAACCAACTGAAATAGCCGGCCGTATGCCTTGATAGAACAAGTTAGTCTCGAGGAAAATCTGCCCATCGGTAATAGAAATAACATTAGTCGGGATATAGGCGCTAATATCACCAGCCTGCGTTTCGATAATCGGCAGGGCAGTCAGCGAGCCGGCACCCAGGTCGTCGCTGAGCTTAGCAGCACGCTCCAGCAAACGGGAATGCAGGTAGAAAACATCACCAGGGTACGCCTCGCGGCCCGGTGGGCGGCGCAACAGCAGCGACATCTGGCGGTAGGCTTGGGCATGCTTGGTCAGGTCGTCATAAATGATGAGGGCGTGCTGCTTGTTGTCGCGGAAGTACTCACCCATGGCACAACCAGCATACGGTGCTAGGTACAGCATGGCAGCCGGATCGGCCGGGCTGGTAGCGATAATGATAGTCTGGTCCATAACACCTTCGCGCTTCAGCCGTTCCTGCAAGGCGGCCACCTTGGACAGCTTCTGCCCAATGGCGACGTAGACGTTAATGACACCAGTCTTTTGCCGGGCCTGGTTCACCATGGTATCGACAGCAATAGCGGTTTTGCCGGTCTGGCGGTCGCCGATAATCAGCTCACGCTGGCCGCGGCCAATAGGCACAATGGCGTCAATGGCAGTGAGGCCAGTCATGATTGGCTCGTGAACGCTTTTGCGGTCCAGCACGCCAGGCGCCGGGCGCTCAACGCGGCTGGAGAGCTTGGCCTTAATAGGCTCGCCGCCATCCAAGGGGTTGCCCAGCGGGTCGACAACACGGCCGACCAGCTCCGGCCCAACCGGAACTTCCAACACCTTACCGCTCAAACGAACGGTAGCGCCGGCTTTCACTTCGGTGTCTTCACCGAGTAGTACAGCGCCGATTTCGTCTTCGCCCAGGTTAAGAGCAAAGGCTGTAACTTTCTGGCCAT
>DATHNF010000040.1:0-9219 GCA_035486285.1 Verrucomicrobiia bacterium
GGCCGAAGGTTTATTCGAAGAATCGCGCAAGCGGGGGTTGCCGTATCCGCCGGCGCGTATTGGTCTTGTTACTTCCAAACAGTCGGCGGCCTACGCCGATTTCATTAAGGTCTTGAACGCTCGTTGGCAAGGTGTTGACATTCAATTTATCGACATCCAGGTCCAGGGTGAGGCGGCGCCAGCCCAAATAGTAGCCGCCGTGGAGCAATTCAATAGCCAGGCTGAGCCGCCAGAGGTCGTGGTAATTATTCGGGGCGGTGGCAGCGCTGAGGACTTGGCGGCCTTTAGCACCGAGCAGGTCACCCGGGCGGTGGCCGCCAGTCGTGTACCGACAGTGGTAGCAATCGGCCACGAAATTGACCTGTCTTTAGCTGAGCTGGCCGCTGACCGCCGGGCCAGCACGCCCAGTAATGCCGCTGAGCTACTGGTGCCTGAACGGCTGCAAGCTTTGGCAGAATTACAGAAATATGCCGCCCAACTGCAACACCATGGCCAAGCCCAATTGCAGGCTGCTCACGGCGAATTACAGCAGCAGGTAACACTCTTGAACCAGCAAATAGCGCAAGTACTGGAAGCCAACCAAACCAGCGTTAAACACCGCGCACAATTATTAGAAGCCTTCAATCCTGAGGCCATTTTGCGGCGCGGCTATGCTATTGTTCGTAAGGATGGCCGGCCGCTGCGCAGTACGGGTCGGCTGACAGCGGGTGGTATAGTGGAGGTGCAGCTGGCTGCCGGTCGTTTCGGAGCCATTGTCAACAATATTCAGCCGGAGAAAAGCCATGACTAAAGCCAAACCAGCATCCCCCACATATGAAGCACTGAAGACAGAGCTGGACACTGTTATGGCTGAGCTGCAGCGGGAAGACTTGGATGTCGATACCGCCTTACAGCAATATCAGCGCGGTCTGGAACTGGTTCAGCAACTGGAAGCCTATCTCAAAACAGCCGAAAACAAAGTCCGCGAGCTAAAAGCCAAGTTTAGCGGCTAGCGCTATGCTGTGGCTGCTAGTCTTGCTATTCATTATCCTGCTGGTTTGCTTTGCTGGTATATTGCTGGTCGGCGCGCCATACCTGCCAACGTTGCGTCCGCAAGTCTTAGCGGCGCTTGAGCTGGCTGATTTGCAAACGGGGGATACGCTGCTTGAACTCGGTTGTGGTGATGGCAAAGTGCTGGTGGCGGCCGCCCGACAGGGATTGAAAGCCGTAGGTTACGAGCTCAACCCCTTGTTAGTTGGCGTGGCTTGGCTGCGTACCCGGCGCTACCGTAAGCAGGTGCGGATTGTATGGGGTGACTTTTGGCGAAAACCGTGGCCGGAAGCGGGGGCTATTTTTGTATTTTTATTGCCCAAGTACATGTCCAAACTGGATAAAAAAATTACACGTTACGAATATAAGCCGGTCAAACTGATAAGCTTTGCCTTTCGTGTGCCTGGCAAACAGGCGCTCGGCGAGGAGCAGGGCGTGTACTATTATCGCTATCAGCAATAACAATTGGCTCGCTAGTACCAGCACGCCAGCCAACTAGCGCACCAAAAGCTCTTGTGCTACCATGGCCATATGATTAAGCACAACCAGGATGGGGCCGTGAATGGCGTGGTCATTGCTTTGGTTCTGACTGTTTTGTTGTTAGTCGGCGCTGTTGCTTTCGGTGTCTGGGCCTACGGTGGCCGCCAAGATTACAAGAATAACGTTAATGCCAAAATCAGTGTGGCCGTAACGGCGGCCAAAGCTCAGGAAGACCAAGCAAACACCGCGCAGTTTAACCTAGCCGCCGAGCAGCCGTTGCGTACCTATGTTGGGCCAGAAGCTTACGGCAGTCTAGTTATCAATTATCCCAAAACGTGGAGCGGTTACGTTGATGCTTCAGGCACGGCAGCCAACGGAGCCTTGGTAGACGGCTACTTCTACCCAAATGTCGTGCCGTCAATTACCGCCGTAACTTCGGCGTTCGCCTTGCATGTCCAAGTCTTGAACCAGTCGTATAACCAATCGTTACAATCATTTGCCTCGCCGCCTCCACAGGGTCAGACAAGAACTGTTGTGCCGTACGCTCTGCCCAAGGTGCCAAGCGTCATCGGCGTTGAAGTCAGCGGCGTGTTAACAGGCACCAAGGTAGGTACCATGGTCGTGCTGCCACTGCGCTCCAATACGCTAGAAATATGGACTGACGGCAACACGTTCTTAAGTGATTTCAACAATAACATCCTGCCGAACTTCAGCTTCTCGCCTTGATTACACCAGTAGCCAATAGCTAACCGCTCAGTACTCAATACCGACCATTAAACGGCGCTGTTTGCTATACTTGGAAGAGATAAGCGAGGGAGCAACCGTTCATGGGGCGTAGCGACAGCAGATCGCCAATATTGTCACAGCAGCTACTGCTGGGCGTGGCCGAAGAGCTCAAGTTGCCCCTCATGCAAATCGCCCGGCAAGCCGAGTACGGACGGCGTGACGGCGGTCAAACCGACCTGGCCGCTCTCCAAGCTACAGCCGATCACGCGCTGCGGTTGTTGGATAATTACGCGCTGGGCGTGCGTTTGAATCTAGAACCCCAAGAACTTGAACTGGAGTCAGTCTCGGTGTCGTCGGTTTTGTATGATACTGGTCAGCAACTTGATAGTTTGGCGCGCAATTATGGCGTAGAGCTGGAGCTGAATATTATTGGCCGGTATGGCCCGGTTATGGCGCACCGGCAGGGTTTGCAGTCGGCCCTAGTAAGTTTGGGCGCCGCTTTGATAGAGGCCTTGCCAGCCCTGCAGTTGCCGCAGCTAAAGCTGCAATTAGCCACGCACCGCAGCCGGTATGGCATTGTCGCCGGCCTCTATACCGACACCGAACAATTGACTAACGAAGCCCTACAACGGGGCCGCCGACTGCAGGGCCGCAGCCGTCAGCCACTCCTTGATATGAGTCATACGAGTGGCGCTGGTATATTCGTAGCTGACACTATCCTGCGAGCCATGAACTTAAATCTACGCGCTTCCCGGCACCAACGCCTCTATGGCCTAGGAACGGTCTTGCAGCCCAGTCATCAAATGCAGTTGGTTTGAGTAGACTATGAGCCATATCCTGCTGGTTGAACCTGACCGTGTCCTAGCCGAAACTTACTATCGGGCTTTAACCAGCGCCAGGCACAAAGTCGTTGTTTGCGCTGGTGCCCAAGCCGCCATCCTGGCGGCTGACGAACGTAAACCAGACTTGGTTATCCTGGAGCTACAGCTTATTGAGCATTCCGGTATTGAGTTTCTCTATGAATTCCGCTCATATGGCGATTGGCAAACCATCCCGGTTATCATTCACAGCCAGGTGCCGCCCGGCGAGTTTACTACTAACAGGGGCCTGCTAAAGGACGAACTTGGCGTCCAAGCCTACCTCTACAAACCGCATACCTCGTTACGCCATTTACTAGCCCAAGCTAATGAATACAGCCCCATACAAGCGTGAACCAGCTCGTTACCAAAGCCATTGTCCTGAGCCGCACTAACTATGGTGAGGCCGATCGCATTCTGACGCTGCTGACGCCAGACTATGGCAAGCTGCGCTTAATGGCCCGCGGCGTGCGCAAGGTTAAGAGCAAGCTGGCTGGTGGCATCGAGCTATTTAGTGTGAGCGACATCACTTTTATCCGGGGTAGGGGAGAGATCGGCACGCTGGTTTCGGCCCGTCTGGTCACGTACTACAGCCACATTGTCAAAGATATCGAGCGCGTCCAGCTAGGATACGAGTTAATCAAGGTGCTGAATAAGGCCACCGAAGACCAGCCGGAACCGGCGTATTTCGAATTACTGGAGCAAACCTTCCAGGCGCTTAATGAATCCAGCGTCGAGCTCAATTTGATTCAGTTATGGTTCGAATCCCGCTTGCTGTACTTGGCGGGACACTCTCCAAATCTCCGGACAGATGTTGCTGGTCACGACTTAACCGCTGAAACCGCCTACAATTTTGACTTCGAAGCCATGGCTTTTACGGCCCATGCCGATGCGCCGTTCACGGCGTCCCATATTAAAACGCTGCGTCTGCTCTTTAGCCGCCGCCAGCCGCAAGCTCTGAGCAATGTCAAAGGCTTGACTGCGCTGCTGCCTGATCTGCAGCCGCTCATTCACACTATGTTGATTTCGTTTATCCGGGTATAGCCCAAGGCTGTTAAGCAGTGGACGACATGTGCCGCGAGTCTTTACGAAATTTTATGATGCAAGTGATGCCACAGCCGATGGGCGTCTACTAGGTAGCTCGGGTTTTAGTCGGGAAGATAAGCGGATAAGCTTATGCACGGATAAGGCACGTAGAGTTTTCTTGGGTTGATCAATGACGGCGAGATTGCAGTCTGCGCTTAGTATTTCATCGGCCGTGAGGGCTGACACGTCATCGACAAGCAGCAGGTTTTTACTGTTTTCTAAATCATTCATCATCAGACGGCCGAGTCTGCCGCAGACGCTGCGCAACTGCTCTTCGGCGCGGACATGCATAGTAGTGATGCCGTCACCGGCAATCTCTGGCCCATAGTTCTGGCTGATTTGCCAATGGGCGTTGAATACAGTTGTGCCGGGCACATAGGCGGCGACCGTAGTCCGGTGGCGGCTGCGCGGTGCGGTAAACATGGCTAGCTGCTGCGGGCTGCTAATACTATGCTCGCTTGCGGCGAGTCTGTCGTGCATCCAGGCGCCGATATTGAACTGCATGGTGCCACTTGGGTCAAAGTCGAAAGCCTTAACCAATGCCTCAGGCACGGCGACCGGATGATAGACAGATGAATAATGATACGCGAAGTGATAATCCGGCTCCTGGGAACCGACGCGGAGTACGTCACAAGGCTCGGCTGCTCTAACGGCCGGGACATTGTGGTAACCATCATGCTCAGCGATGAAGACGCCCATCCGCTCTATCAATGAGGCTATGGCCGGGTTCTGGTCGATGGCTTGCACTCCCGCTTCGGTGAGATCTAGCGTTACGCGGTCATCACTGGCGAGACGTAGATAATCGACGCCCAAAACTTGATATGCGGTGGTCGGCTCAAAACCAGTGACAGACGGAGCCTCTAAGGTTTTCATGTGCTACATACAAAGTAGAATAAACGCAATACTTAGTCAAACTATTTTCTTCGCCAGCATCAATTACTGCTATAATTCTCTATAAATATATGAGCGACGTTACTTTAGAAACTATTGTCAGCCTCTGCAAGCGCCGCGGCTTTATCTACCAGGGCAGTGAAGTCTATGGCGGCCTAGCCGGTACCTGGGATTACGGCCCGCTGGGCGTGCAGCTCAAGCGCAACATTATGCAACTGTGGTGGAAGATGTTCGTGGAAGACCGAGATGATATGCTTGGCGTCGATGCTGCCATCCTGATGAATCAAAAAGTCTGGCAGGCCAGCGGCCACGTCGACACTTTTGAGGATCCCTCAGTAGAGTGTATGAATTGTAATGCGAGGCATCGCGTCGATAAATTAATTGACGAAAAGGATTATCAATTATTTATTGATGAGCTGTCGTACGATTTTATAGAGACATATCAAGAGATTGCATTAGGAGAAGCATCTGCAGAAGAACTAAAATCTCGTATTGGGGAAAACTTAAAATCGCCTATCCATAAGACGATCTTAAATGACATTAAAGAACTACCGGAATGGAAAAATCTTAGCGCTGCTCGCGGGCTGATTTTAAGGGCTCGTAGGTATGAAGGTCCAATCACGCAAATTTATTTAAATAGTAATCAAATCTCTTGCCCAACTTGCCATAAGGTTCAGTGGGGGGAGCCCGAACCTTTTAATATGATGTTCAAGACCGTCATAGGACCTAGATTTAGGAGCATTGATCGCAAAGAATCTAAGGGTATGAAGGCTCACATTGAGTGGCTCAATAAGGAGCGTGAGCTAGAAACGCAATTTGATCTAAAAGACAATTACAATGAGCTCGGTGGTTTTATGCTCTATGACTCACAATCGGTAAGCTATCTCCGGCCGGAAACCGCTCAAGGTATATTCACCAACTACAAAAACGTCGTTGATAGCTTCTACCCGGACGTACCATTTGGTATCGCGCAGCAGGGCAAAGCCTTCCGCAACGAGATTAGCCCGCGTGACTTCGTCTTTCGCTCTCGCGAATTCGAACAGATGGAAATCGAATATTTTATCCACGAAGATACATGGGAAGAAGCCTTCGAGGCATGGCGCAAACTTGTTTGGGAGTGGACTGCCGCGCTCGGTCTGCCGAAGGAATCCGTGCACGAGCTGGAAGTGCCTGAATCGGACCGTGCCCACTACAGCAAGCGCACCATCGACTTTGAATTCGACTTCCCAATTGGTCGCGAGGAACTGCTTGGTCTGGCATATCGCACCGATTTTGACCTGAGAAATATCGAACGGGCGAGTGGCAAAAGCATGGAATACCGGCCCAAAGACGGCAGCGCGCCATTCGTGCCGCATGTCATTGAGCCCAGCTTCGGCTTGGAACGTACGATCATGGCCGTTCTAACTGCCGCCTACACCGAAGACGAAATCAATGGCGAGAAACGCTCCTACCTGAAACTGCCAGCTCATTTAGCGCCAGTTAAAGTCGCTGTTTCACCCCTCTTAAAGAACAAGCCAGAACTAGCGGAAAAGGCTAGGGAAGTCTACAAGATGCTGAAGCAGGAATTCGGCAACGTTATGTACGACGACAACGGCAATATCGGCAAACGCTACCGCCGTCAGGACGAAATCGGCACCCCATACTGCGTCACCATCGACTTCGACACTCTTACTGACAACACCGTAACCGTTCGCCGCCGCGACACCACCGAACAAAAGCGTGTTCCCATCAACGAACTAGTAGCTAATCTTTAGAATATGAAAATTTCAACCGGCTAACTAAAGCCTAAGAGTATATGGCTTTTAGCAGAATCGGAGCGCGGTGTCGCCGACGTCTTGGGCGAGCTGAGCGAGACGCATGTCGTGGGCGTGTTCTAGGGCTTCTTGACCGTAGATTTCTAACGGATCTAATTCTGCGTCCCGGTTCCCTTGGTGAAGTTGTGGCTCTAGTGAGTCAGCTATTTGTTCTAAGGGAAGTACCGGCGGTAGGCAGTCGGGGCTAACCCTGTATGCTGCTCTGGCGGTTCGTCGAAGTCTAGTAGTGAATTGGAAGGTCCTTAATTTTGGCGCCTTCGGCGGTCTGATCTTGCAAATTTCGGACACACCGTCGTCTGTACCGTAATGTTCTTCGATAGTCTCTAAGCTTGCAAGCTCGGTGGGCCAATGCCTGTTCATGGATAGCTACTATATACTTGCGCTGCACCAACGTCAAACATACTAACAATAACCTCATGTCACCAAGGTAGAGATAATCGTGGATTTTACCGGGCCAGGGGACTATACTCCAAGTATAATTAATTGAGGAGCGCGTTATGAGCGTGAGTAATTTCGACATTAATCTGTGGGCAGTTTTGTTAGCAGGTGTGGCGAGCATGGTCATCGGCATGGTTTATTATTCTAATGCCGCGTTTGGCAAAGAATGGAAGAAGCTGGCTAAGATCGAGGAGAAGCGCTTCCAGAAGGAGATGCCGCGCGTAATGCCGGTGGTATTCGCGGGCGCGCTGATAACGGCCTACATCGTAGCTTACATCACCAATCTCTACCAGACGTTTTTCGATATCTCATGGCTTGGCGCGGGCGTAGTGAGCGCGCTGATTATATGGTTCGTGGTGGCTACCAATATCTACATTCATAATTCGCTCGACCAGCGGCCGACTAAGTTGTCAGTAATTTCATTGGGCAATCGTTTGCTGTCAATTGTGGCCATGGGCCTCATTATCGGCTGGCTACACCCATAAATAACAGGCTATTTCGTACGCTGAGACATTTGCAAACGAACTTGTCTCTTTGCAAATAAACATGTATAGTTAAGGCAAATGTTCCAGGTAGAAACACCGTTATTAGATAGCAAGGTGACTTGTTATGACGTGCTCGGTGAGCTTGATAGCGTTATGCGCTCTCAGCTAAATCCTGGTCGGGAGTACTACGTGTTAGGCGGTATTGCCACTGGCGCGCTGGTCCATGCCGAAACTGTCATCGACGTCGAGTCAGGTACCGTGGTGGCAGCACAAGACTCCGGATCGTCGCTGGTACGACCAAATGGTACCCGGCGTGACATTGATATATTGGTGGGTGACATTCTGTCGAGAGCAGAAGCCGAGCGTATTAAGGATGAAGTAGCCGGAGCGGTTGACGATAAGTTGAAAGTTTCAATATCAAGCTTCGATGGGCATAGCGAGCAGCTGGCTGCTAGCCGTTTGGCGCAAACTATTAAGGCCTGGACTTCCAAACGCACTGTTGATACAGAGGGCCGGCTGCGGTATGACTTATTCCCGTTGCAGCGAGTCGTTGAGCCCGAGTCCTACGAACCTTGGCAGCTGGAGTTGCCGAATCACAGCCAGGTTCAGATGTTTCATCCGGCTGGCCACGCCTTGGCCTACAGCTTTCGCTCTATCTCCGGCATACGGCATAAAGACGCCGAGAAGTATGCCGTCATGCAGGCTCGCGTTACTGAGCTTTTCTCTGACGAAATACATGACGGTTGTTTCTGCGGCTGGGCAGACTTCGCAGGTGACATTCAAACTGTCTTAAACTATGGCGCGCTGTGCATGCCCGAAGTCGCGACTTATCGCGATGCCCGACCACTTGATCTCGACGCTTTTCGTCTTAAGGGTCTAGGCTTGGCTTTCTTTGAGTCCCAAGAGAAAATTGTCGAGCTGGCCCAAGGTCCGGGGCAGGGCATTCTTGACCGCATTATCGGCGCTGTGTAACTAGTTATTAACTCTTTCTTACCTACGCCTGGCTAGCTTGGGAAATTGTTGGTGCTTATCGCTGGCAGTGCTACAATCGGGAAACTATGCGGCAGAAACAGGCTTTAGCGGTTATGATGGGCGGTGCCAATGTTTTTTTGACGGGAGCGCCAGGGGCGGGCAAGACCTATGTCTTGAACCAATTCGTGAAACGCGCAGAACGCGCCGGTAAACGAGTGGCCGTGACAGCCAGCACCGGCATCGCGGCCAGCCATATTGGCGGCACCACCATGCACTCGTGGTCTGGTCTAGGCATTCTTGACCAGTTGACAGCTGATGACCTGAAGCGGCTCGGCGGCCGGGACCGGTTGGCCAAGCGCTACAACAGCACCGATATTCTAGTAATTGACGAGGTCTCGATGCTGCACGGCCAGCGACTCGATATGGTTGATCAGCTCGCTA
>DATHNF010000041.1:0-8000 GCA_035486285.1 Verrucomicrobiia bacterium
ACTGACGAAGTCATACGTTTCCTCATCACCCGACCGGACCTGAAGGCGATTGCCAAGGCCGAAGCCCTGAAAGCCGAAAAGGCTGAGCAGGCTGCCAAGCGTGGTGAGCGGGGCGATGACAAAGAAGAAGCCGAAGAGTAAGTATTGCCAAAACTGAGCTTAAATAATTCTTAAGTGAACTTGACGAGCAATCATTGCAAGGCGTAGGGTAAAAGTACAAAGTAACGAAGACATATGTCTTATAAACAAGGAGGATGCCACGATGGCACGAAGTCTTAACCAAGTAACCTTAATGGGGAACCTGACGCGCGACCCGGAACTGCGCCAAACGCCAACCGGACAAAACGTCACCAGCTTCAGTCTGGCGCTGAACCGCAGCTACAAAGACTCAAGCGGCGAGTGGCAAGAAGCTACCGATTACATCGATATAGTTTGTTGGGGGCCGTTGGCCGAGCGCGTGGCTCAATACTTGAGCAAAGGCCGGCGCTGTCTAGTGCAGGGCCGTTTGCAATCGAGGTCATGGGAACAAGATGGCCAGAAGCGTAATAAGGTAGAAGTCCTGGCCAACGACGTAACCTTCCTGGACAGCCGCGGTGGTGGCGACAGCGAGGGGGGCAGCAGCTACAGCGGCGCGGGAGCATCATCTTCTGACGCACCAGCTGCCAGCAGCGACAAACCAAAACCCAGCTCCAAAGCCAAAAAAGATGACGTTGTCATCGAAGACATTGGCGACGAGCCGATCAATCTCGACGACATTCCATTTTAACGATAGAAACGATAGATTTTAGCAGTTGGATTTTGGGCTACAGAAGACTTGCCAAAAGCGGCAGATTCTAGCCCCCATCATCCATAATCCAGATTCAAGGAGAAGTTATGGCAAAGATTTTTAAGCACCGGACAGATGTCGCGTTTTTCGACTACAAGGACTTCAAGACCTTGCAGCGCTACGTAAATGTTTACGGACAGATTGAAACTCGCAAAAAGACCGGCCTGACCGAGAGCCAGCAGCGCCGTCTGAGCGCCGCTATTAAGCGCGCCCGGCACATTGCTTTGCTGCCGTTTGTTGCTAGTAACTAAGGAGCACACATGGCGCTTAGTATTACGAACCTCAAGAAGGGCACACTGTTCCAGTGGCAAGGTGAACCGTTTCGGGTAGTCGACTATAACCAAAAGGTTATGGGGCGGGGCGGTTCGATCGTTAACGTACGAATCAAAAGTTTGCTCGACGGCAAGGTGCTAGAGAAGACGTTTAAAGGCAACGAACAGCTTGATAGCGCTGACGTGACAAATCAAACGGTGCAATATTTGTACAATGACGGCACGACCTTTTTCTTCATGAACGAAGAGACGTTCGAGCAGTTTGAAGTATTGGCTGACTTGGTTGGCGATGGCGCCGGTTATCTCAAAGAAAGCGACCGGGTGCAGCTACAGTTCTTCGACGGCCGGCCCATTAATGTCGAGCTACCCAAGAATGTGCCGCTCAAAGTCACCTATACCGAAGACGCGGTCAAGGGTGATACTAGCTCGTCGATTACCAAAGACGCCACGCTGGAAACGGGCATCACCATTAAGGTACCTGCTTTCATCAAACAACACGATATTATCTCGGTTGACACCGCAACTGGAGCGTACCGCGAACGCGTTAAAGGCTAAATGAAGCAGCGCCTAGACCAGTTACTTGTTAAGCAGGGCTTGGTGGCAACGCGCAGCCAAGCCGAGAGCTATATTAAACTGGGTAAAGTAACGATAGCTGGCCGGATCGTTACGAAACCGGGCCTCCTAGTTGACGAAGCAGCCGATATCAAGCTAACGGTAGTCGAACAATACGTCAGCCGGGCGGCGTTGAAGCTGGCCTCAGTGGCAACAGCATTACAGTTAGATTTCCAAGACAAAATCGTGCTGGACGTCGGCAGTAGTACCGGCGGTTTCACGGAATACGCGTTGCGGCATGGTGCCACCCGAGTTATCGCTGTCGAAGTCGGCAGTAATCAGTTGCACCCCAGTTTGCGCGATCACCCAAAGATCGAATTACACGAGCAAACGGATATCCGAAACATACCGGAACTCAGCGCCGTGCCGGACGTCGTTGTCGCGGACGTGTCGTTTATCAGCTTGCGGGATATCTTGCCGCACGTAGCTGGGCTATCATCACCGCGAACACAGCTTGTCGCTATGGTTAAACCGCAATTCGAGGCCGGGCAGAGCAGCCTCAAGCACAAGGGTGTTATCAAAAACGACGCCATGCGGCGTGACATATTGAGAGATTTCGAAACCTGGGCCAAGCGGTACTTCGTCATACTAGACAAGGCTGACTCCGAAGTTAGAGGTGCCAAGGGCAATCAAGAGCGTTTCTACCTGCTGCGGAAAATTGCGTAAGCTTTGTCCTGTCTTCTCTCGAAAAGCGTAAGCTTTTCAGGTACACTGCAAGCATGTATTTTGCCTCACGCGTCCAAGCTGGACGAATGCTGGCCAGCCAGTTAACCAAGAAGTATAGTCACAGAAAATGCGCGATTGTAGCACTTGATGATGGCGGTGTAATGGTTGGTGCCCAGATTGCCACTCAGCTGCACTGCGTGTTGACGTTGCTCATGACCTCCGAAATCATGCTGCCGCGCGAACCTGACGCTATTGCTGGCATTACGCCGGGCGGCTCAGTGGCATATAACCACAGCTACTCTGACGGTGAACTTGACGAGTTAGTGGGCGAGAATTATGGGTTTATCGAGCAGCAAAAGTTAACGAGCATGCACGACCTGAACCGGTTGTTGGGTAGTGGCGGCACGATTAATAGGGATTTGTTGGAAGGCCATGACGTGATCCTGGTATCCGATGGTTTGAAGACTGGCTTCCAGCTCGATCTGGCAGTCGAGTTCCTGAAACCAATCGCTATCACCAGGTTGGTCATAGCCGTGCCGCTTGCCAGTGTGCCCGCGGTCGACCGCATGCACATCTTAGCCGATGATTTATGCTGCCTGAGCGTTATTACGGATTACATGGATACCAATCATTATTATGACGAACAGGATGTTCCGGATCACGAAACTATTCTAAAGACTATTGAACAAATTATCTCGAAGTGGCAGTAACTACCAATAACTTTGTCATCCTGAACTAGTTTCAGGATCCATACGAGCAGATTGTACCCTAGAGACATCACCTCAGCGTATAGTCTCAATCAACTGTCTCTTTTGTAATGTTCTTTTTTGATGGCAAAAAAGAACCAAAAAAGCCACCGCATAGGCGACAAACATTATTAAAGTGCCACCTATTTGTATACCGCGTGACGAGGACTGTTTGAGGAACGATAGTGACGAGTCCCGCAGGAACCGGAATACAAATAGGTGGCACTTTAATCATTTTGTCTTGAATGCGGGGACAGTGGAATGCCCTGACGGGCATGGGTTTTGATTAATTCTGATGTATTGCTGGGGCTAGTTGAGGTGTTTGCGGAGGCCGTCGAGGTCTTTTAGGAGGATGAGCGATTGCTTGTTGCGTAGTAGGCCTTTGCGCTCCAGGGCGGACAATTCACGGCTGGTTGTTTCGCGGGTGGCGTTAACGGAGCTGGCAATGTCTTGGTGTCGTAGCGGCACCTCGATGAGCAGACCGTCTTCGGTCGGTTTGCCGAAACGCCCGCTCATAGTTAGCAGGAACGAAATAATACGCTCCCGAACGGTGCGGTATTCCAGATTTAGAATACGTTCGCTGTGCAGTCGGTACATTTCAATAGTCATGTCGAGCAGGGGCGCCATAGTTTCGGGTTTATTCTCGACAAACTCCAGGAAAGCCGACCGGCTGAGCTGCCAAGTAATTGTCGGTGCCAATGCCTGGTAAATCACGTGTCGCTCTTGGCCAGTAATGGCCCAGATGAGCGGAAATAGCTCGTCCGCTTTGCGAATGATCAGCAGGTTCTCTTCGTTATACTTGGTGATGTCGTAGGCTTTAACGAGTCCTTGGTGAATATAAAACACCCCGTGCGGAGGGTCGCCGGGGCGGATAATGAAGTCGCCTTTTCGAAATGTTTGTTTGGTGCCGCGCAGTCTGAATAGTTCCACCAATTCCGCCGTTTGCTTCAGCGTGGCCAACATATGTTAATTATGATAGCCTTGACCCGAAAAGTCAAAGAAAATAACACGTAACATCAAAATCATACCGTCACCCAATTAGCTACAACACGGCTCCAAGGTGTTTTGTGATTAAAGTCGCACTGACTTTGTAAGGATTTTCACGCTTTATTTTCACGCTAGGCAGTATGATAAGGTTACAGAAGACGGGAGTCATCGCCATGGTTAGCATGAAATCGGTTGAGGAACAGCTCAAACATATCAAGTTCAATCATCTGGCGTGGGGGAGAGCCGAAGTTCGTGAACTCCCCAAGATCCTTATGGAAGGCGAAGAGATTTATGAGTGCGTGAACGGGATTTACGAAGGTGGTTTCGCGCTGCTAGTCGCCACTGACCTTCGGGTACTACTGGTTGACAAGAAACCACTTAACTTTTTGACAGTCGAAAATTTACGTTTCGATATGATTAGCGAAATCGACTACAGCCACCGGCTTTTTGGCGCGCGAATTAGCATCTCGGCGGGTTCCAAAAACCTGAAGTTCAATAGCTATAACCAGCCTCGCTTACGTAAACTTATAACCCATGTCCAGCATTGCATGGCCGAAAGCAAGAAGCAGCAATCCGACCACCAAGAGGATCAGGTCCAGCACTTGGAGAAAATTAACCAGCAGTTGCAAGCCTATCTCTTGGCACAGCACCAGTACCAGGAGAAAATCCACGAGCAGTTGCAGCAATCACTTCCGCAGGGCAAGACCAAGGCCCGACGGGCTAAGGTTCCGGATGAGACTAGCACGCCATTACGTCCCAGCCCAGAACTATCTGACTACCTCTTCGCCCAAAGCTTGCTGGCCGAGCATCGGCCCAGTGCTGATGGTGACGAAGCAACTCAGCCTCCTCTGGCCATAAAGCAGGTTCCATTACAGCAACCAGCAATGCAAAATTCCCAAGCGCCCGCTGGTGGTGCTGATTCTAATATGGCTGACTTGTACGCTGAAGGCATGCACGAGATATTCGGCAAACGGCAGCAAGGCGGTGCGCCAGCTGCTACCGCCCAGTCCCAACCTGGATCAGCCCAGCCAGCGACGATTAGCTCCTATAACCCGCTCGAAATAAATTCCTTACGCATTGCCTACTCCAAATTACCCATGGCTCTGCGCAACCGGCGCTTTGGCCGGCCGTCGTTTCACGCCCATAGCCAAACTGTACCACCGGTACAAGCGCAGCCAATTAGCGCACAGTAGCGAGCGCTTTTCGTTACTTGGAAACGTTAAATCGGAACTCAACCACGTCGTCGGGGTGCATAATATAGCTCTTGCCCTCAGTGCGAACCTTGCCGTTGGCCTTGGCTGAGGTGAGGGAACCAGCTCCAATAAGGTCTTCGTAACTCACGACTTCGGCCGCGATGAAACCGCGCTCAAAATCGCCGTGAATCACACCCGCAGCCTGTGGCGCCGTAGCGCCTTTGGGGATAGTCCAGGCCCGTACCTCTTTCTCCCCAGCTGTCAGATAACTTTGCAAGCCAAGTGTTTTATAAGCGGCGTGTATCAGCTGTAGCAACCCAGATTCCTGCTGGCCGTAACTCTCCAGTAGTTCGGCTGCGTCCGTCTCGTCGAGGTCTTTGAGCTCGCTTTCTAAGGTGGCACAGACGAATAGTGCTTGGGCTGGAGCGACGAGAGCGCGCAGCGTTTGTTGGCGTGTCTCGTCACCTAGACCCGCTTCGTCAAGATTGAATACATAGATCACGGGCTTCATGGTCAACAGCTGCAGGTCGGCAACCATGGCCTGGTCGATCTCCGGATGGCTCCACAGCGGCTCGCCATTGTTCAAAAAAGTGTTCACTTGCTGGTAGGTGTCGAGGATGGGCTTCAGTTTGGGGTTAGCCCGCGCTTCTTTTTCGAATTTCGGCAAACGCTTGGATACGGTTTGCAAATCTGCCAGCACCAGTTCGGTATTGATAACGTCAATGTCTTTCTGGGGATCGTGTGCTTCATCGACATGGGTGACATTCGGGTCGTCGAACGCCCGGACGACTTGCGCGATAGCGTTGGTACTCCGAATATGGCTCAAAAACTGGTTTCCCAAACCCTCACCTTCGCTGGCGCCGGCTACTAGTCCAGCGATATCGACGAAGGTTACCGTTGCCGGCACGATTTTATCTGTATGATATAGTTCTGCTAATTTGCCCAACCGTTCATCCGGTACTGGCACAATGCCGGTATTCGGCTCAATAGTGGCAAAGGGATAATTGGCCGCCAAAATATTGCTGCCCGTCAGGGCGTTAAACAACGTCGACTTCCCAACATTTGGCAACCCGACAATCCCAATTGACAATGAACTCATAGACTCCAGTTTAACAGAGGTGTTACAATAATGATATGACGAAATACGTGGCGTTTTTACGGGGAATTAACGTAGGGGGACGGATTGTCCGGATGACTGATTTGCGGGCCTGCTTCGAAGGCATAGGCTTTCGAAATGTCTCGACTTTGCTGCAGACCGGCAATGTGCTTTTCGAGAGCGAAGCAGATCCTGCGATACTCAAACAGGATATAGAGGCGGGCCTCACGGAGACGTTTCGGTATCCGGCAAAAGCCCAGGTTTGCAGTATTAGCAAGCTTGCAGAAATAATCAATTCCTATCCATTTGGTACAGCCAGCAGCGAGCAGCATGACTACGTAATTTTCTTGGAAAACGGTTTGGAGAAGCCGTTGTTGGGCGAAGTGTATACGCTAGCGCCAGGCGAACAAGTTCAAGCGGGCGACGGCGTGGTCTATTGGCGGGTTGATAAGGGCTCGACGCTGAAGAGCTCGTTCGCTAAGTTGCTGACCACTACCAAGTACAAGGATTTCAACACCAATCGCAATCTCCGGACGCTCAAGAAACTTGTTGCTTAGATGCGAGCGTGCAGCTATTATTAAGACGAATTTAATAATTTATTCTAGTATATAAAACTTGCGGTGGGCAAGAAAGCGAAACTTTGGAAGAACTTGCTGGCCAGCCGGTTGTATCGGACACGTATGAAAATCACCGCTCCATATCTTGGCAGGCAACCGGCGGACGCTTAGCGAAACGGTTATTGGCGGCCGCGGCTCTGACAACAGCCTTTGGGGCAACACCTACTGCCGCCCAGCCACTTAGTTCGGAGCGTGGTGTGGTAATTGAGCATTGTGTAGGCTGCACTTTTAGCCCTGAACAGGTCTCTGCATTGGGCGGTCAGGCCATGCAGCAGGCGCACGCAGAGGTGATAGTTCCTTCTCCTACCAACCGTGGCAAAAGCGGCCGATTATTTCCGAAACCCCACCTTGAAATCGGCTCTGAAGATGACGCGGTCGTGGCCAGCTCTAACTTAGCCCGCATGGCTACCGCTACAGAGCAAGCGCGGTCCATGGGAGCTAGTTGGTGGCGGGCTATGATTTTCCCCAAAGACATCTTCGAAAGCCACTGGAAGCAGTATGACCTGGCCGTTAGCGAGGCCACCCGCGAGGGACTGAATGTTACCTTAACGCTGGCCTGCAACGAAGAGCACTGGACGGACCAGACATTCCAACGCTACGTTACCGCTGTGGTTAAGCGTTACGACCGCCGGGGTGTCCGGGAATATTCAATCTGCAACGAGCCTAACTATCCGCAGTGGCTCGATCGCATGCCTGGCGAAACGCTGCCACAAACATATCGCCAGCTATACCAGATCGGCTATGCGGCGGTTAAGGCGCAAGCGGAACTAGATGGCGTGAATGATAGCGTTTTCATCTTTGAATTAAGTTCGGAAGTGCAGCCGATACAGTTTATCAAGGGCGCCTTGGCTTGTCCGCCCGGTTCAAGCACCTGTCCGCCGCTGGAAACCGACGGGTTCGCCTATCATCCGTACCAACTGAGTACTAGCCCGACGAAATCAAGCAAGGTCCCGGGCGAAGTTGGTATCGGCTCCTTGCCAGTTCT
>DATHNF010000042.1:0-10380 GCA_035486285.1 Verrucomicrobiia bacterium
GATTTTGCCCGCGGTGATACTTGGCGCCTTCCTGCCGATCGTTAGCAATAGCTCCATAACCAACCTCGGTCCTTTATTCGCCGTCAGCTTCTTAATCTTTGCCGGCATAGCTGTGGTCAAACATCAGCTTTTCGACATCAGGTTGGTCGTTGTCCGGGCGCTTGCGTATCTGTTGTCGCTTTCGGCATTGGGCGGCGTCTTTGTCCTAATAACCTTCTTCATAAGTCTGATCTTTTTCCAGGGTAACGGTATTAACCCAAGTCTTACCAGGGTAGTCTATACGTTGCTGGCTGCTGCCTTGGCGCTTATTTTCCCGGCACTCAAGCACTTCTTTGACCGGGCCACGAACCGGCTATTCTACAGAGACGCCTATGATACTCAAGCCTTCCTGGACGAGTTTAACAAAACACTTGTTGCCACCTACGAGCTGGATCAGTTACTCAAGAAATCAGCGGAGATTATCGAAGCGAACATTAAGCCTTCACACTGCCTATTCGCTATTAGCGAGACAGAAAGTACCAAGGGCAGGGTTTTGGGGTCAAGCAATAAAACGGAGCTGACCAAACAAGACGCCCGTGACATCAAAAGTGCCATCAGCCAGATCAAGCAAAAGTTGATCGTGGCTGACGAGCTTGAAGGAAAGCACGCCTCACTGCAGAGGTTGCTACGCAGCAAAGACATCGTGCTCGTCGCCCGATTGGCTAGCAGCTCATCTGGCGCGAGACCAGACGTCGGCTACTTGATGCTCGGGTCGAAAAAGAGTGGTAACCTGTATAGCGCACAAGACCTGAAAGTCATCGAGATAGTAGCCAACGAGCTAGTAATCGCGGTCCAGAACGCCTTGCGATTCGAAGAAATCGAGAACTTTAACGTTACCTTACAACAAAAGGTCGATGACGCGACTAGGAAGCTGCGCCACGCCAACGATCGCTTGAAAGCCATGGACGAGACCAAGGATGACTTCATTAGTATGGCTTCGCACCAGCTGAGGACACCCCTAACGAGCATCAAGGGGTATATCAGTATGGTTCTCGAGGGTGACGCAGGGAAGGTCACGCACATGCAGCGCGAAATGCTAGGACAAGCCTTCTTCAGCTCTCAGCGGATGGTGTACTTGATCGCTGATCTGTTAAATATCTCCAGATTGAAGACAGGCAAATTTATTATTGAACCGACAAAGGTCAACCTGGCCGAAGTCGTCGAGCAAGAACTCGACCAGCTTGAAGAAACGGCTACTTCCCGCTCGCTGACGCTGCAATATGACCGCCCCAAGGACTTCCCTGACTTGCTACTTGATGAAACCAAGACCCGGCAGGTGATCATGAACTTCGTGGACAACGCCATCTACTACACGCCGACCGGGGGCCATATTACCGTGCGACTGGTTAATAATCCTACTGCTATCGAGCTGCGCGTAGAAGATGACGGTATTGGCGTGCCCAAGAGTGAACAGCCGCACCTCTTTACCAAGTTCTACCGGGCTGGCAACGCCCGCAAAGCCCGTCCTGATGGTACCGGTCTCGGCCTGTTCATGGCCAAAAAAGTTATTATTGCCCAAGAAGGCTCTCTGATCTTCGAAAGCCACGAGGGCAAGGGCAGCACCTTCGGCTTCATTTTTAGCAAGCGCAAACTCGGCATACCACATACTTCTAGCCATGATGTCGCGACCGCTTCGGCGTCCTCTACGAAGGCAGCCTCCACTGTTTCTATAAAGTAACCATAAAAGGTAATTGACAAATATACATTTATAATGTAGTATATAGTTCATGACACCTGAGATTATTACAGTTGCAGCTAGTGCGGCCAGCTTTGGCGCCGGGCTTGCTGCTGAACATCGAGCGGTTAATCAGGCCGCACAAAAGCAAGCTCGTCTACTAGAAGCAGTTGGCCCCGCATTGCATGAAGAAGATGTGGTAGCTACTATGCCGCGTCGCGAGCAGCTCACGCGCTGGGCTAGTCGCAATCTATTGGCACCGCTGGCACTTACCGCGGCACTTGCCGGTGGACTAGAAGCAGCGGGCTGGGTATCTAATAGTCTTCACGCGAATCAACCGCCCGCACTAGAAGTAGTCGTTGACCGTTCTGGCGCGACAGCCTTGGCGCTTGACGGGAAGCCAGTCATTGGCCAAATCGATGGCTTGGTTACTCAGCTACATGGACTCCAGCATGTTACTGCGCAAGCAGAGGTTGCTAGTTTTGGTGGCGTATCACAACCAGAGCCATTGAAAGACGTTAAAGCAACGCAAGCAACAGGTGACGCTCCCCTGGGTGAAGCTACTGGAATCGCTTTGGGCCGCGCGGGCCTCGGTGCTTCTAAACATGATGCCGCTGTAGTAGTACTTACCAACGGTAACAGTATTGGCAGCCCCAAGGATATAGCCAGTCAAGAAGCAAAAGCTCATGAGAGCACACCAATATTCATAGTCAACGTTGAGGGGGCTGGCAGTTCGGCGACCAGTGACTTGCGAGCCATTGCTCAGGAAACGGGTGGTCGCTACTGGGACGCCCACAATAGCAGCGTCAAGACGATTGCTCAAGACGTACAAAGCTCACTCTCGGCTGGCCATCAAGAGAAGCCTGTCGAGCAACCGGCCAATTGGACTGACCGGATATTTGGTGGGATAGCCTTACTGGCAGCTGCCGGCTATTACCGTCGTCGCAGAAGTTACGCATTAGGTAAAGGACCCAAAGGAGAATAATTATGAGTATGGAACATTTCAGTGCAGGTGATGCACTTAGAATTTACAATGAAGCAACTGCTGAGCTTAGTAATGTAATTTATGGCGAGCCGCACGCTAAAGATGCTGTCTTGGCAGCAATAGCGATGAGAAAGCCACTTATACTAACGGGCCTTCCTGGAGGTGGTAAGTCAACGCTCTCCGAGATTACCCCAAGTCTTATTGAGGACGTCCGATCTGGTGATGTAGCGTTAATTTCCGGCCAGCACGACCTGACTGCGAACCAGCTTATTGGTGGTAACGTAGTCACCGAAAAACAAGTCGAAGTCGATGGCGAAACCCGGACTGAGCGAGCAAATACTCGGATTACCGGCATCGTCACGCCGTCAACTAAGGTCGTCCGCTTAGAGGAGATGAATGGTACCAACCCGTTGGCTATGCGTTCGCTGCTACCTGTCTTAGAAAATAAGCGTATCGAAAACTCCGCTGGTGAATTAGAGATACCGGGGCTAGTGACAGTTATCGGTACTATGAACCCGACCGAGTCACGTCAGTCAACATTCACGATATCTGATGCTATGGCTTCTAGGTTTGCTATGGGCGCGCTCATGGGCGTCAAAGGTAGCGCCGAGCAGCGCAAACAGGAAATGAGAGCAATCCGTGATCTGAAGCGGCGCATGGAAGCTGCGTATGGTGCTGATGTCAAACCAGCTGACCTGGTTGAGCCTGTTACTACCACGATTGGCCTAACGGCACTAAGGGGTTACTTGCTTGGCACCCAAATCGACCCATCGACTGAGGATAAGTTGGACGAGCTGGCCATTGGAACTGCTGATGTTTTGGAAGGGCTGAAAGTCCACGAAACTGACCGCAGGATCGGTCAACAGATTGAACTAAGCGCTAAAGCCCTAGGTGGCTTGCGTAACCGCGAGCACACTGTTAGAGACGAAGACTTGCACGATGCCGTTCGTACTGTCATCCTCGCGCGTCTAGGCGCCTTACGCCGCACTGACCATCTTGATATTGAAGCAGTCGTTCAAGGCATTACTAAGTTTTAGGGCTAACAGAAGGAATTTGCTTGATGGCAAATCTTGAGAAAACCGAAGCGGCGCTTGCTGATTACGCGGCTAACAGGGGGCTACTATTTGGCATACATGATGCCGAGGAGTTCAAGGTTGGCGCGCAGGGGCGGGATGTGGGCGAGGTACCATTTGACCCTGCCCAGCATGACGTGTCTGCCATAAATCCTTTATCCATCTGGGAGAGCGTGACTGGCGAGCCGCACGTACGGGTAGCGCTTCCAGAGCGTCCATTGCACCTTACCATAGTGACCCAACATCGTGCCGCGGGTAGATCTGACTACCCACAGATGAACCAGGCGCGCCAACGCCTGGCCAGTGAGCTTGGCGCAGCAATCAACGAGTCACTACCCGGCATTACCGACCGTGCTTGGAATTATGCTGTTGGAGAGGCAGTCGAAGGAGTGGCAGATTCGGATGTTGAAGTTATTGATACCAACGGTGACCCTTTAGTAGAAGCCAGAACAATTGCTGAGCTATGCCGAGACGGGCTGACGTTTGTTATCAGCGACTTCTTGGCTCTACCTTTGGAGCGGGAGGCTTGTTCAGGGGCAGTAGCAATTAAAGCTAACCACGCCTTTGACATTGCGCTACCGGCTGGTTATGGCTCCCTACCGACCAATATTCGGGGCGGAGAAGTCAATACTGATAAACCGCGTGAGTTAGCGCGTGTTAACAGATCGCTCCAAGAGCGGCATGATCGAACTGCCCAACGTTTGGAAACTGCCGGGATAGCAATGGCTCATATACTTTTCAACTGGAGAGATTACCCCACTCAGGGCTTCGACATGGAGCTGGCCGATGAGCGAATCGCGGCTGCCGTAAGCGCTCTTCAAGCACAAGCAAAATAGTAAGCATAAAAACAATATTGACAAAAAATGAATAGAGTGATATACTGTTAAACATACAAACAGTCATCCGGTGGAAACATCACTGTAAAAAGGGAAAAGATACGTGTAAAGTTGTCTCGGGAGCCGAGCACACAATAAGATAGTTAATAGAGGAGAGATTATGGAAGCAGCATCAATAGCTATACCAGCAGCCGAACAAACTCAAGAGCGTAATCTTTTGGGTAGTACTTGGGAATATATGCAGCGTAATACGAAGCGAGTGCTCGCACTCGGTGGGCTAGTACTAGCAGCCGCTGGCGCTGGAGTAGGTGTAGCTACACTCGCTGAAAATGGCGGCAATGGATCCGGCCCAGGAGTAGCTAGTGCCGCAAACACTAACGGTGGCAATGCTGCCGCTCAAGCTTGTGAAAGCTATACCTCTACCGACCTTACTAATAACGCTCAGCGCTATTTACCAGACGCCTTTCTGCCGAAGACTACTATAAACTCTTCTCAATCCTCTGAACAAGAAGTTACTGGCTTATTTGCCAAGGGTGGTGCTATCTCTGACCCTGAAACACTGGCCGCTGTTATGGCAGCTATCGTTGAACCGGCCTTGAAGGGTAATGTTAACGACCCGAACTATAGCTATACGGATACCTTCAACAATAAAGTTGCTGCTTATGCCGCAGCTGGCGGTTCCGAAGTGGCGCAGCAAGATTGTGGCACTGCTTACGACGTCCTGATCCAGGTTGGTGGCTACAATGCTTCTTGGGCGAAGCCAGGTAACCACGTTTCTCAATTCGAAGCTGTGCGCGATCATCAGTATGACATTACGAACGCGAACATTACGCAACCATATGTTGTGCAAGAAACCTTGAGCGGTACTGAGTTTGTCCTGCGTGATACCACCAAGGGCCTTAGCGGCGAACAACTACAAGGCTTTGACTCAGTCTTAGTTACACCGGATGGTGAAATCTACGTTCAAGGCTTGTCACCTTCACAGGCTGGAAAAACTCCAACTAACCACGAACAGGGTGGCAAGCAGCCGAGCAAATCAACTGCTCCTGCTGGCTCACGACAGGAAAACAGCCAGCAAAACGGCAAAACCCAACAAGGTAAGGCTGGCGGCGGTACGAGTGGCACCAGCAATGGTACATCTCACAATCGCGCCGAAAGCCCAAAACCAGGTAAAACACCGGAGCACAACAACCAAGGTCCGAACGCTGGTCCTAATAAAGGCCAAGGTGGTAACACTGGTACAAAGACCGGTACCTTACCAAGTCCAAACACCGGTGGTGGAAATACTAACACTACCCCAACCACTACCGAAACTACTCCTACAACCACTACGCCTACGACCCCCACCACTCCGACGACCCCGACAACTCCTACCACACCCACTACCCCCACCACTCCGACTACCCCTACAACTCCTACTACTCCTACCCCTCCTCCGGGCTCCAAGGGTTCAGAACCACCTTGCGTTCCGTCACCGTACACACCCTGTTAAGAAAGTAACTAAGAAAGGACTAAGACTATGACTACAACCAACATCTTCAAAAAAATGTCACTCGGATTCGTTACGCTATTAGCAGGTTTACTAATAAGTGGTACTGCCCACGCTATCCCGTACACGGGTGATACGACAGTCGCGTCACCAGTACCGGCCTTTAACGTCTTTACTGGTAGCATGCCTGCACCAGCACCCCTGGATGGTGAGCCTGACTTCTTCCAGAGCCGTGTACCTGCCGGCGGCAACCTCAACGACTCAACCACCCAGTACACTGACCCAACCAATACTGACTGTACGAACGGTGAGATTCTTCAGTTCCGTGTATATGTACACAATGGCGCCAGCGCTGATAACAACGATAACGGCACTGGTCCAAGCATTGCCCACGGTACTAAGGTAAGTGTTAGCTTGCCAAGCAGTCAAGCAACTAGTTTTGCCCCGACGGCTACTATTAGCGCCAACAATGCTGCAACAGTTAGCGACACTTCTACCGTAAACTGTAACGGTCAAAGTGTTACGCTTCAGTACGTTCCTGGCTCAGCTAGCCAGTTTAGTAACGGTACAGGCGTTCTGCCATTAAGCGATTCTATCGTCACCGGTAGTGGTGTATCTATCCGAAGCGAACAGGTACCTGGCGATGTCTGGGGCTGTTGGAACGAGCGCGTATATGTCTTACTAGCAGTAAAGGTTGTTATACCTCCACCAGTACCGCAAGTAACAGCTATGTGTAACCTCTTCACGGTTGAGGCTAGTGCCGACCGCAAGGTTACCGTTAACCAGTTCAAGTACACTGCAGAGAATGCTACCTTCAAGAGCTTAGTCATTAACTGGGGCGACAATACTGCTTCTACGACTGTTAATGATTCCAGCCAAGTCATCGGTACTGCACACCAGTACGGTGCTGACGGCACTTACCAAATTACTACGGTGATTCGTTTCGATGAAGCCAACAACCCTGATGCGCTTGGTACTAGTACCAGCTGTGCGCAACAAGTACAGTTTTCTTCAACGACTCCGCCAACGGTAACACCACCCACTACCACGATCACGACCACACCAAGTGCTCCAGCTGCTCCGACCAGCTTAGTAAACACGGGTGCCGGTAGTGTAGTTGGCTTGTTTGCCGCTGCTACTGCAGCCGGAACCGTAGCTTACCGCTGGGTTCTTGGCCGCCGTCTGAGCCGTCAATAAATAGAAGCTCTCATATCCTAGGTCTCGCCAAGAGCGAGATCTAGGATAAACCTGACTTGCTTGTGGATAAGCACTAGCGCGAAATCAGTTTTTGTGCTACGATTGCCAATAGTTGAATGAGCACTGACTGACCGCTCTAGATACAAACAAAGATCTCCTGGATCCCCCTCCGCTTTACAGAGGGGGATTTTCTTTGCCCATCTGTTATGCTACTATTGACCAGATTAGCCTAACAGTTACATACGGTCCCGTCGTCTAATGGTTAGGACACCAGGTTTTCATCCTGGCAATCGGAGTTCGATTCTCCGCGGGATCACCACATATTGAAGCTAGTTAAAATATTATGAGAAAAACAAACGCAAAACGCTCAACATATTCAGATATGAAGAAAGAAATTGATTCTTGGATAGCAGAAGATTACCCAAAACTGAGTGCCTTAAAACATCCTTACAGATCAATTTTTGCAGTACTTGCTGGTATTTCCATTCTGGGGTTCCTAGCAGCTTTAGGTGAACACTCAATACTTGGTGGGGTAGCATGCGCATTTATTTTTCTACTGGCGGCATGCTTGAGTATAACAAGTACTAAATTTTAATATTAAACCCGAGTAGAACTAAAACTGCTCAAGCTTGTCGTTACAAAACCTCACACCAGCAAAGTATTTCAGAACAGATTAAGTTATAATTCGACTGTAACGGGTCACCATTCTTATGTTAAACGTTCGCCACTATAGAGGCTAAGAATATTTCATGAGCTTATCCTTAGAAGAAGAAAAGATACTACAATCCATCATTGTGGCATCTGATAATGATCCGCTGAAGCCTGAATTTCCGGCAGATAGTCCAAAATTTCCCGCCACAGAAACGTATCAGATTGACGTGCCTGGGTTCACCAACGTTTGGTTAAAGGACGAGAGTACAAACTGCACGGGAACTCATAAAGACCGAATGGCGTGGGAAATAGTCGTCACCTATAGAGAATTTCTGTTGGCCAAAAAACATGGTCAGATAAAGTCAATACCGACGATGTCCCTCATTTCATCTGGCTCTGCTGCAACTGCCATACAAACGCAATTGACCAAGTACAATTTGCCAAACTTACGCGTCCTCGTTGACGTTACTATATCGCCCGATATCTTATGCACCCTCGAGGCTCTGGGCTGCGAGATATACAAAACCGATCTCGCAAAGAAAGCATTGAGCTGGCAAGAAATTCTGCTCATGACAAATAACTCAGACGGTCTTGATATTACATCAAGTGATGCGCTAGATCCTACCACCCGATTTTATGATTGGTTAAGTTACGAAATTATTAATAACTCGCCTGATTATTGCTTCGTACCATTCGGTACCGGTAATTTATATGAGAATATCTTAAACATTACCAAACGTGAAGTTTCCTCAAAGCGACATGATCGTCGCTTCCGCGGTGATCCTAAAACTCTGCAGAACTGTAATTTTATGGGAGCAACTACGAATAATCCGAACTCAAAGGCAGACAAATTGTATTCTCCTCATTTGCCTTTCGTTCATCTTGACGAGCAATGGCTGCGGATATATAAACAGTCAGGCTACATAGGGCAAAAGTCCAACGTCTTTCCTATTAAAGAAAAGTGTCTTGATGAAGCAATTAGCTTGGCAGAAGCGTTAAAGATTGATGCTGAGCCATCTGGCATTGCTGGTCTTGCGCTATTGCTTCAATTTAAAAGTAAAGTGCCGAAAGACAAGAAGATACTTGTTGTTAATACGGGTAAGTCGAAAATCAGTTCCAAGTAATTTATCTCTAGCTCGTTGCGCACAAAGCGCGTGGTCGCGTTAACAGCGAAGTTATTTTTATTGTGCAAGTATAGCCGGAGGACTATACTTGAGGCAAGCATTACTAGTATTAGGGTGGGCTGACAGCGCATGAAACAGACAAGTACGGTACCTAATGTACCATTGAGGAATTTGAAGCGGACTAAGATCATTGCTACGGTGGGGCCGGCAACTGACAGTTATGAAGCTATTCTGGGGCTCATCAAAGCTGGTGCCAATGGCATTCGGCTTAACTTCAGCCACGGCACGCATGAAGAGCGGACGCGGCAAATCAAGTGGGTGCGCAAGGCTGCCCGCGCCTACGGCAAACCAGTCGCTATCATCCAGGACCTGCAAGGGCCGAAGCTTCGGCTCGGCGACTTCGATGGGATTGTCAATGTGAGCAAAGGTCAGGAAGTTAGCCTGCAATACCAGGCCGATTATGCAGTGAGTGGTCATCTACCGACACAGTATGAGCTCAGCGATAAGGTGAAGCGGGGCGAGCGGATGTATCTCTACGATGGTAAAATCCGCATGACAATTACCAGCACCCGCAACGGTGTTATCCGCGCCAAGGCGGAGAATAACGGCATACTCATTAAGCGCAAAGGCATCAATCTACCGGACACTGATCTGGGCGGCGACATTATTACCGCCAAGGATCGGGCCGACCTAGTCTACGGCTCGTCGCAGGACATTGATTATATTGCCCTCAGCTTTGTGCAGACAGCGGATGATATCAAAAAACTGCGTAGCTTACTGAAAAACATGAATAGTACAGCCAAAATCATCGCCAAAGTCGAAACCAAGGCCGCCGTTGATAATATCGACGATATTGTCCGAACTAGCGACGCCGTGATGGTAGCCCGCGGTGACCTGGCTATCGAAACGCCGGCCGAGAGCGTGCCGATCGTGCAGCGACAGATTATCGGCCTTGGGCTACGTTACGCTAAGCCGACAATTGTTGCTACCCAGTTGCTCGGCAGCATGACCGATGATCCTGAACCAACCAGGTCAGAAGTTTCCGATGTGGCTACAGCCGTACTGGTTGGCACTGATTGCGCCATGCTCAGCGACGAGACGGCTAACGGCTCATATCCACTTGAAGCAGTTGAGACCATGAAACGAGTCATCCTGTACACCGAGAGTCATACGCCGCTGCGGGTCAGCTTCCCCGACAATGAAGACCATAGCCGCCAAATGGCTATCAGTACCGCTATTTTGAACTTGGCCGAAAGCATTGCCGCCGCCGCTATTGTGGCTGAAACTAAGTCCGGCGCTACCGCTTTGCAA
>DATHNF010000043.1:0-3564 GCA_035486285.1 Verrucomicrobiia bacterium
GGCGTTAAGGCGGCGTTAAGCCTCGTTGATGACCCGCACTTCGAAGTAACGCTGCTCAGTGACAGCTCCGAGCTACGTTATTATCCAACGCTCTACCATACCGCCACTGGTGGCAAACGGTCTAACTCAAGTATTCCATTCAGCACTATTTTCGCCGGCAAAGACGTGCGTATCGTCCAAGCCAGCGCCCAGACACTGGACCGCAAGGCCAAGACCATCACCGCTGCCGACGGGCAAGTACTTGCCTATGACACGCTGGTTATCGCGCTCGGCGTAGTCACCAACTACTTCGGTATTAAGGGATTGCCAGAATATTCTTACAGCATCAAGACGCAAGACGAAGTACAGCGCTTCAAGGCTCATTTGCACCAGCAGTTAACCGACCAGCACAAGCCTGATTTGCATTACGTGATCGTCGGTGCCGGTCCAACAGGGATTGAACTGGCTGGCGCCTTGCCGGATTATTTGCGACGAATTATAAAAAACCACGGCCTAGCCCAGCGACAAATACACGTCGATCTTATTGAGGCTGCCCCCCGGTTATTACCGCGCCTGCCACGGGACACTTCGCGGATGGTCCAACGCCAGCTCAAACGGCTGGGTATCAAACTCTACCTGGGCAGCGCCGTGCAGGGCGAAACCGCCGACGAGCTCATCGTCAACGGCAAACCGATACGCAGCCACACGGTCATTTGGACGGCTGGCGTTACCAATCATCCGTTTTTCGTCGATAATCATTTCGTCATCATGGGCCGTGGCAAAGTCGCCGTCGACGCCTACTTACAGGCCGAGGACAATATCTTCGTCATTGGCGATAACGCTAACACGCCATTTAGCGGCTTGGCTCAAACAGCCCTGCATGACGGCACGTTTGTGGCAAAGAATCTGCGCCGGCGAGCTAAGGGCAAAAACTTCAGGAGCTACATCGCCAAGCAACCAATCACCGTCATTCCAGCCGGTCCGCATTGGGCAGCCGTTATGAAGGGCAAACTACGCATCTACGGCTGGCTGGGCTATGCTATCCGCGAAGCTGCTGACTTGATTGGGTTTCATGATCTGGAACCCTGGAAAGCTGCTACCAAACAATTCTTCAGCGAGTTCGAAACCCAAGACGACTGTGGCGTATGCGCTGTCGCCGACGTCAACTAGGGCAGCAAGGCTTTTGCTATAATCACCGCATGGACTATATATCAAAGGGAGTCTTAAGCCGCAAGAGCTACTTAGTCGGTAATCTTATATCAGTAGCGATACTGGCTTTGTTTCTTTGGATACTGGGTGTAGCTTTTGACAAAAATACTACGCCAGTTAGCCTAGCCTGTCTTTTTTATGCGCTAGTTATAGTTTTGCCTGCTATCTTGATGTCTATGCGGTTGCGCGATATCAAGTTACCACCTTTGCTGGCTTTGTTGTGGCTCGTGCCGCTTGTCGACATCGTGGTTTGGCTGGTCTTATTCTTTATTCCCACAAAACACCAGGCCTAGCAGTACAATAGAGCCATGGACAAGGAGTTTCAGGCGGCTGTCGGGCAGCTCAATCCGGCACAAAAACAAGCTGTTGAGGCCATCGACGGGCCAGTGCTGGTCGTGGCCGGGCCAGGTACAGGCAAAACACAGTTGCTCAGTTTGCGCGTCGCAAACATCTTACAGAAGACAGACACCGATCCGGGCAGTATCCTCTGCCTGACCTTTACCAACTTTGCCGCTACCAATATGCGCGACCGCTTGTCCCAGCTGGTCGGGCCAGGGGCGCACAATGTTATGGTCCGGACATTTCATAGTTTCGCGGCCGAAATCATGAATCTCTATCCGGAGTATTTCTGGAACGGTGCCCGCCTGGGTATTGCGCCGGATACTGTCCAGCTGGAAATTATCCAAAAGGTTTTGTCGGAATTGTCGCTTGATAACCCGCTGGCGGTCAAATTCGCCGGTAGCTTCACCATGGTCAAAGACGTCCAGCAAGCTATCAGGCTAGCCAAAGAAGCTGGCTTGACACCGACCAAGCTGCAAGCCATGCTGGCCTTAAACGTAGCCTATTTGGACGTCATTGAGCCACAGCTGGTAGAAATTCTTGGCGCGCCGCTGAGCTCCAAGAAACTGCCGGGCTTACTAGCGGCCATCAATAAGCTCCCCGATCAAGCAATCGATGACCTTATAACGCCGCTCATGCCGCTCAGTACCGTACTCAAAGACAGCTTCGAGGCAGCTGTCAACGCCGATGGGCCGACCGGCAAGACCACCCAAACCGGCAAGGTCAAACGCCAATGGATGCAAACTGTTAATGACCACAAAGGCATGCTCGACGAACGCCGCCGCAACGCCTGGTGGCAGGCCGTCGTTGACGTCTACGCACGGTATCGTGATAGCCTAAATACTCGCGGCTACTACGATTATTCGGATATGATTATCGAACTTATCACTCAATTGGAACAGCATCCAGAATTGCTGGCTAGCGTCCAGGAACGCTTCCTCTACGTACTGATCGATGAATTTCAAGATACCAACGCCGCGCAGCTGCGCTTAGCCCACTTAGTGGCCGCTCATTCCAGCACGGAGGGCAAACCAAACTTGATGGCCGTCGGTGACGACGACCAGTCAATTTTCGCCTTCAACGGTGCCGAACTGAACAATATGCTGAATTTTCGGCATACTTATCCGGCAGCTCAGCTCATTGTGCTGCAGCAAAACTACCGCTCCTCCCAAGCCATCCTCGATACCGCCCGCTCTGTTATTGAGCAGGCTGACAACCGCCTAGTCAAACGAGAGCCGGCACTAACCAAAGACTTGCGAGCAGCCACTGATCCGGGACAGGGCACCATTGAGCATGCCGCCTACGCGACTCGAGAACACCAGTTAGCGGCAATTACGCTCCGCATCCAGCAAACCTGGGCCGAAGATACCACACAGAGTCTGGCGGTCTTAGCCAGAGGGCATGACAGTCTACGGCAAGTCAGCGCTCGGCTCGGGCGGTTGCAGATACCAATCCGCTACGAACAACAAAACAATGTTCTTGACCAAGAACTTATCCGGCAGCTGACGCTTCTGGCCGAACTCATCGTCGCTATCGCTGATGGTGACGAGCCAACGGTCAACCATCGTCTTGCTAGGTTACTGCAACACCCGGCCTGGCACGTCAGCGCCAAGCATCTCTGGCAGTTGGCGACGGCCAATTATCGTCAGCCACACTGGCTGGACAGCCTGCTGCAACACAGCGACAAACAGCTTGCCAACCTCGCAGCATGGCTACTTTGGCTGGCCCAAGAAGCATCCCGCGAACCACTACCAGCTATGCTCGAATACCTCCTCGGTTTACGTGCCGGTAGCCATCTCACCAGTCCGCTGCGCGATTATTTCATTGCCTCCAGACCAATCACTAATGCCTACTTGGAAGCCCTGTCCGGGCTGCAAGTTTTGCGCAGTGCCACGGATGAGTTTATGGCGGCGACTACCGATAATCCCAGCCTAGCTGATTTCGTCCGTTTCATACGTTTGCACCAGGAACTGGAGCGGCCCATTACTGATGATTCTTGGTTTATAAGTGGCGAGCGGGCAGTGCAGCTATTAACCG
>DATHNF010000044.1:0-18210 GCA_035486285.1 Verrucomicrobiia bacterium
CGACCACACCGCCCAACTCGCCGAAGGCGGCAAGCATTTCAAAATAACCAAAGAAGAGTCCAGCTCGGCTGGCATCCGAAGAATCAAAGCTGTCCTGCAATAGTTAGATATTTTATAGTAGCCAACGAACATTATCAGTAGACTTTAAACTAAATTGTAGAGGATGCCCATGTCTCCAGAAATTCCCCGGCCTGATGATGAATCTTTGCCCCCTATGGAGGTGAATGAGCAGGCGCTTGTTAAACCGGATCGCTACCAGTCGTTGTTTTTGACGAATGGCCAAGTCTACTTCGGCAAATTGTGGGTGTACGAAACTTTTTACATGATTACGGACATTTATTATTTACAGGGAGAAGCTCCTGATCAAACACTTGTAAAGCTAGGGAACGAAACACATGGCCCTGAAGATATGCAGGTTCACTCCAAGCTACAAGTACAGTTCTGGCAGAACCTAAGAGAGGAAGGTAGCGTTTCAGTCGCCATTGCTCAATACAAAGAAGAACGAGGGCTCGAGTAAGTCTATTCTTTGCTTGTTGCTGACTAATCGGCTTAGCTTCTGAATTATCCTTTATAGTTGCAACCTAACCGTAATACAAGTCTTAATTAACTGTTTGGTAGTCAACTATTTTTCAGGTGTCGATGTGTTAAAATAATGGATATGCTTGAAAAATTTAAAAGCGTTGGCGGCAGCATGGCGCAACGGGCGCTGAGCGGAGCCAGTAAGGCTTCCAATGCCGCGCGCAGCCGGGCCGGCAAACAGGGCGAGCAGTATCTGCTGGCGCTGGACATTGGTACCGAGTTCGTTAAGGCACTGATTGGGCGGGTTGATCAAGAGGCTGGCACCGTTGAGATTATCGGGGTCGGGCGGGCTCATCAAGGCTTAACTGATATGCAAGCTGGTGCTATCGCTGACATTGCCGGTGTTGTCGAGAACTGCGACAAGGCGTTAAACCAGGCCGAGGAGCAGGCCCAAGTCAGTGTCCGCACGGCGATTATTGGTATTGCTGGCGAACTAGTGAAGGGCACGACCACCACGGTCAGAGTGGCCCGCAAACAGCCGACTAAACCGCTCGATATTACCGAAATGGAGAAGATTATCAATCTCGTACAAGAGCGTGCCCAAACTAAGGCCAAGCAGCAACTCGCTTGGGAGCTGGGCGGCAAAGAAGTCGAAGTCCGGTTAGTCAATAGCGCCCTCGTTAGTATTGAGATCGATGGCTATCCTGTAACCAATCCGATTGGTTTCCAGGGTAAGGATGTTGTCGTACAGCTGTATACCGCTTTCGCGCCGATGATTCACATTGGCGCCCTAGAAAAGACTGCCCAGGAACTTGACCTCGACCTGCTGGCGGTGGCTGCCGAACCATTCGCTGTGGCCCGGGCCGTGATTGGCAATAACCCTAACCAGAATCTCAGTGCCATCTTAATGGACGTCGGTGGTGGTACCACTGACATCGCTGTTATCAACGAAGGGGGTGTGCAGGGGACCAAGATGTTTGGTATCGGCGGCCGGGCGTATACGCGGGCCGTGGAGCGGGATTTGAGCGTGGACTTCGAACAAGCCGAAGAATTGAAGGTCGGTTTGAGCACTAATCAAGTACCAACCCAAAAGCGCCCAGCCATCGAAGCGGCGCTTGGTAAGACAGCTGACGTTTGGATCGGCGGGATTGAGCTGGCCCTCAGTGAATTTACCAAACTTGACCATCTGCCGCACCGTATGTTTCTCTGTGGCGGCGGCTCATCACTAGATTTATTGATGCACCGCTTAGAACAGACTGATTGGTACAAGAGCCTACCATTTACCCGCAAGCCTAGCGTTCATCACATCCAACCCGGCCAGGTCGCCGGTATTATTGACCAGACCGGTAACGTCACTGACCATACCTTCATTACTGCTATGGGCTTGCTGCGGGTTGGTATGGACACCATGCAGTTTAGTGCTAATTCCGGGTCAATTCGCGAGAAAATTGATAAAATGTTAAGCACATGAAAGTAATGTTCTCAATGGGCACAATCTATGGCTGAGCCGAACAAAGACACCATCTACATCGACATCGACGACGAGATCACCGGTATCATCGATAAACTACATGGTAGCAAGGGCAAAATCGTTGCCCTGGTGCTGCCCAAACGTGCCGGCGTCTTCCAGAGCATTGTCAACATGAAACTCCTTAAGCGTGCTGCCGACGACGCCAAAAAGCATCTGGTATTAATAACCACCGAAGCTGGTCTACTGCCGCTCGCCGGAGCTGCTGGCGTGCATGTTGCCAAGACCCTTACTAGTAAGCCCGAAATTCCAACGGCACCACTAGCCGATGACGCCGAAGAGGAAGCCGTCGAAGAAACTGGCGACGAGCCGGAAATAACTGCCAACCCTGCCGGTGACCAACCAGTCGGCAAACTCGCTGGCTTAGGAGCCACGGCCGTAGCCGCCGATGGCGTTGAAACTCTAGAGCTCGACGATGACGAACTGCCAGAAGACGCTGCTGGCACGCCCGGCGCTGCCAAACCCAAGAACTTTAAGCCGCCAGCCGCCGCCAAAAAGGGCAAAAAAGACAAGAAACTGCATGTACCCAACTTCAATCGTTTCCGCCTGTTGTTAATCATCGGTGGTTCGATCCTCGTCTTGTTAATTATTGGCGCGATCATCGCTTTTAACATTTTGCCGAAAGCCACTGTCAATATTAGTACTGACGCCACCAATGTCAGTGCCAATCTTAACCTTAATTTGTCAACCTCTGCCAATACATTGGACCCTACCAATAACACCGTACCGGCCAAACTTGTCAGCCAACAGAAAACCTACACCCAAACAGTGGCTACTACTGGTCAAAAGAACGAAGGCAACAAAGCCAGCGGCTCAATCACCATTACCAATTGCGGATCTTCTGATGAGACAATACCGGCTGGTACTGGATTTAGCTCCAGCGGCTACACCTTCATTAGCCAGAGCGATGTAACAGTGCCGGTAAGCGACTTCAAGGGGTTGAATGGTCCTTGTAAAAATGACGGCACTGCCAACGTTAACGTCATAGCCCAAAGCGGCGGTAGTGCCTATAACTTACCAAACGGGGCTAGCTATACTATCGCGAGTGGCCCAGAAAACACTTCCGCCCAGGGCGGGGCGATGTCCGGCGGCACCGACAACAATGTCCAGGTTGTCAATCAGAATGACATCAATAATGCCAAATCAAAGATTACGACAACCAATGACAGCACCCAGAAGCAAGCTTTGCAAAACCAGTTACAGCAGGACGGTTACTATGCTATTGCAGTCACTTACAGTGCTGGCACCCCAGCTGTCACCACCAGTGCCAACGTCGGCGATACGGCCAATAGCGTGACGGTCACAGAGGTCACAACCTACAGTATGTTTGGCGTGCATCAGAGTGACCTCAAGACGCTGGTAGATAACAACGTCCAGGGTCAGATTAATACTAGCAAGCAAAGTATCTTGAGCGAAGGCTTGGACACTGCCGTCTTCAGCGTCAATAATGCTACCGGTACCACTGCTCAATTAACGATGCAGGCTACTGCGGTAGCTGGGCCGCAGCTGAATACGAACGGCATTAAGCAAGAAGTTGCTGGCCAGAAACCCGGCAATATCAAAAGTCAGCTCGAAACCGACCCTGATGTCACTAATGTCACCATTAAGCTTAGTCCTTTCTGGGTAACTAGCGTACCTAAGAAAACCAGCCGGATAACCGTCGATATCGCCAAACCCACCACCACCCAAACGAGCAACGCCAATGCCAACAGCCCCTAGTACCATGCGTTCTATTTTGGCGCTGGATGTGGGAGCCAAACGGGTTGGCGTTGCGGTCGCCTCGGCGATCACCCGTTTGCCACGGCCATTAGCCACGCTGGAACGAAACGAGGCGTTTTTTTCATCCCTGCAGCAGCTTCTGGAAGCCGAAGCAGTCGATGTCTTAGTCGTGGGTCTACCGCGCGGTCTAAGCGGCCAGCACACGGCCCAAACGGCTGCTACCGAAACCTTTATTGGGCAACTACGCGAACATTTCTCGATGCCTGTTCACTTACAGGACGAAGCCCTGACTTCCCGTCAGGCCGAAGCTGAGCTACAAGCCCGTGGCAAACCGTACAAACGCGGTGATATCGACGCTTTAGCGGCAACGTACATCCTGCAAGATTTTCTAACAGGCAACCGCCTAGAAGGAGAGCCGAAATCATGAAATATAGAACTGCCTCACGCCGTCGAAGCCGCGTTCCCCGCCGTATCTGGCTACTTATTATCTGTCTGTTAGTGCTCCTGGTTGGCGGTGTAATAGCAGTACGCCATATATATAATCTGGACTTACGGCCAGGCAGCAGTAGCCAACGGACCCAGATTTTTACAGTCAAGAGTGGCAGCTCGGTGAAAGACATCGCAGACAGCCTGGAACAGGCCCGTTTGATACGCAGCGCTTGGGCTTTCGAGCTATACGTTCACAGCAAAGAATTGAGCAACCAGTTACAAGCGGGTACCTACGCTTTCTCGCCAAGTGAGGGTACTGCCAGCATTGTCACGACGCTCACCAAGGGCAAGGTAACGACTCGGCTGGTAACTATCCTGCCTGGCCGCCGCATTGATCAAGTACGGGCCGACCTCATAAATGACGGTTTCTCGCCAGCGGCCGTAGACCAGGCCCTGATCCCCGATCAGTACAGCGACTTACCGGTCATGACATTCAAACCGGCGAATGTAACAACGCTGGAAGGCCTGTTATGGCCCGACTCGTTCGAAAAAGACCCGACCACCGACCCCTCGGTTATTATTCGCGAATCACTGGTCGAAATGGGGCAGCACTTGAACTCCAACATCCAAGCGTCTTTCGCTAGTGAAGGCCTGACAACTTACCAGGGCCTCGTCTTGGCCTCCATAGTTGAGCAGGAGGTTAATAAGCCCAGCGACCAAACACAGGTTGCCCAGGTCTTCCTGTCACGATTGAAGTCAGGCTCTACGCTTGGTTCGGACGTTACTGCTGACTATGGCGCTATCGAAGCTGGCCATGCTCCTGACCTGAATTACGATTCACCCTATAACACGCTCATACATCCCGGCTTGCCACCGACGCCCATTAGCACCATTAGTAGTAGCTCATTAACTGCCGCCACGGATCCTGCCGCCACAAACTGGCTATATTTCGTCACTGGTGATAACGGTACGACGTATTTCTCGACCAACTTACAGGACCACCAAACCCAAACCCAGCAATATTGCCATAAACTCTGTAGCCAGTAGTTTCAAGATAAGCTGTCGAGAACAGAGGTGGCGTACGCATAAAAGCCTTGCTTTGATAGGTGGCTTTGCTATAATTATCGGGTAGCATTCGGCAGGTATTCTTAACTGTTAAGCTGCCTACATGTTACCTCCAATAGCCAGACAACTTCTACATCGGTGGGGTTTTCGCCAGCCGTCAATATAAACGTCCGGTTAAGAGTATTGGCATCCAGCATGCCAGGAGCTTGTATCAGTAGTACAAATCCTACTTCATCTGTCACTGAACGCCTTACTGTTCCGCCTTCGGCGCGATCGGCTGGGTTTTACCACCATCTCCGTTCAAAGTTACAGCGCCGGGCCTCGCACCGTCGTACGGTGCGTATCGGCTTATTGCTGTCGAACGTGGCGGTACTAGCCATTATTCTTGGCTTCGTATTGCACAACCCGCACGCTGCTTCAGCCCCGGCGCTGGGCAGTGCTGCCAATAGCGTAGCCAGTGCGGCCGCCAATCCGCTCGACCAGCTATCGTCCGCCGATATCGCTTTGACAGTGGCCCGCATGAGCAGTTTGCCAGAGTCCACGGCTATTAACAACCAGGCCCAGTCCCAGGCTGCCGAACTGGCTGTTGCCGCTTCCAATGATAATGTTGTCAGTAAACCGCAGGTAGTCGCTACAACCCTGAAATCACGGGCCGATATCCAGAACTATGTCACCCAAACTGGCGACAGCCTAGCTAGCTTGGCGGTTAAGTTCGGTGTGACTTCGGACAGCATCGCTTGGTCCAACGGTCTGACCTCGGCCTCGACAATCAATCCTGGTACCAATTTGGTCATCCCGCCTGTTAACGGCATTGTCTATACTGTCAAAGCAGGTGATACACCGGCCAGCTTAGCGGTCCAATTCCGGGCCAATGCCGACCAGATTATTGCCTACAACGATGCCGAAATTAACGGCTTAGCTCCCGGCGAACAGATTATCATCCCCAACGCCGCCCAAGTGTCTGGCGCCACCGCGGCTTCTATCAGTGCCAGCGGAGCAGCAGCGGGCGGTTTCCCATGGGGCGGTGGCCCAATTTATGGCTCTAATGGCTATGATTACGGCTACTGTACTTGGTATGTTGCCTCTCAAATAGCTGTGCCAGCTAACTGGGGCAATGCCAGCACCTGGGCCTATTATGCTCGCTTGAGCGGTTGGGGCGTCAGCCAGGCGCCAACTGTCGGCTCTATTGCCCAAACAGCTGATGCTGCTGGCGGCGAAGGCCACGTGGCAATCGTGGATGCTGTTTCAGCAGACGGTTCGCAGATCCAAATCCGCGACATGAATGGCATAGCCGGCTGGGGCCGGGTAGGCTACAGCGGCTGGATCTCGGCCTCCACCTTCCAAAACTTCATCACCCACTAGCCCCCATCATCCCGCGGATGATTAATGCTACATGGCACATGTTTTTGCTCTATACTAAGTGTAATGAGTTTTGTTGACAAAGTAACAGTAAGCGTTATAGCAGGCAAGGGCGGTGATGGCAAACTGAGCTTCCGGCGCGAGAAGTTTATTGACAAAGGCGGCCCAAACGGCGGTGACGGCGGTGACGGCGGTGACGTCGTCTTGCTAGCTAGCAACAATCAGCACACCTTGGCGGCTTTTCGCTACCAGAAAGAAATCAAGGCCGAAGCTGGCCGGCCCGGCGACACCAGTAATATGCATGGCCGCAGCGCTCCGGATCTGATTGTAGCCGTACCGGTCGGCACCATGGTTACGACTGCTGACGGCACCGTAATAGCTGACCTGGTTGAAGATGGTGAGCGTGTGGTTATCGCCAAAGGAGGCCGCGGGGGTTTCGGTAATGCGCATTTCGTTTCGTCACGGCGCCAAGCGCCCAAGTTTGCCGAGAAGGGTGAACCCGGCGAAGTATTCGAGCTCCAGTTTGAGCTCAAAATGATCGCCGACGTTGGCCTAATCGGCCTGCCAAACGCCGGTAAATCCACATTACTTAGCAAGTTAAGTAATGCTCGTCCTGAGATTGCTGACTACCCGTTCACGACACTGACGCCTAATCTTGGGGTGGTCGATATCGATAAAGACACAAGCGTGCTCTTCGCCGACATTCCCGGCCTTATCGAAGGTGCTGCTGATGGCAAAGGCCTGGGCCATGACTTCTTGCGCCATGTTGAACGTACAGCAGTAATCCTGCATCTTATAGACGCCTATACCGAAAATGTCGCGAGCGTCTACCAGACAGTCAAAGCCGAGCTGGAAGCCTATCAGCCGGAACTCATCAAGCGGCCCGAAATAGTGGCTCTTACCAAAGTCGAAGGCCTGGATAACGAAATCATTGACGATCTGATGTCCCAATTAGAGCAGGTAACCCCCAAGCGCACGCCGATTTATGCTATCTCGGCCCAGTCCGGCGAAGGATTGTCACCCCTGTTATTCGCCATCAAAGATGCTGTGCAGGCAGTCCGCGCCTTACCTCCTGACGAAGTTGAAACACCCAAGATTCCGGTACTAACGTTGACTGACACTTCTGCTGGCTGGCAAGTCAAGAAGCAGGGTGACATCTTCCTCGTAACCGGCCCGAAGATTGAGCAGTTCGCCCGGCGTACTGACTTTAGCAATGAAGAGGGTGTCCAACGTCTCCGCCACATTATGAAAAAAATGGGCATCCTCCACGAGCTTACCCGCCAAAATATCAAACCCGACCAAAGTATCCAGATTGGCTCCACTGAAGCCCACTGCTTCCCTTATTAAATACTAAACAAAAGTAGCTAGCTGCCTACCGAAGCTAGTGAAGCACGGGCGAGTACTGGTTCTGCAGGATCCTCTAACGTACTGACAATAGAGCGTAGCGCCGGCATAAAAGCTGGCCCATAAGCGTGACGCTCCCCCGGAGCCCAATCAGCATTCCCTTGCTCAGTGTAATGCCCTTGAGCTATGACTTCTCTGTCTAAGAGCAGCCGACTGCCGTTTCTCAAAAGGCTTAGGTCACGCTCCCCCGTCAGCTTCAATGGACGGCGCGCATGAATAGTGTTGTCCGACTCCGCAGTTAGCAGACCTAAGAACGCATTGCCGGCGTAGTGAATACTACTCTCTGAATCCAGAGTGCCGAGACGATTCTCATCCTTCAGTCTGCGCAACCATGAGCCTTCTAGCTGGTATCTTCCCTCGGCGACCGCGCGGTTTAGCAAGCTAAAACTAAGAGTAGCAGCTCGCGCCTCAGCTTCTGATACAAGCGAGAGCTGTATAGATCCATCGTCCAATCTCTCGAAGTCCATAATATAACTATACAACTAGTGCGGTATAGCCGCAAACAGGCCGAAAAGGACTTTGCTCACGGTACTTACGCCGAAAGCTGGAGCAGCTGCAGCAACTTTTCGCGCCAAGTTTTGGCGAATAGGTGGCCAGGGCAGACCGTTTTGTCATTGACGCTGCAATGGCCGACAATATTGTCAGGCTTGATGGTAGGGTAGCGCTGCTTGATGAGGCGAGCAACTGAACTCAGTGCCGAATCAGCCGGCTCTTTATTTGTTAAGTCGTCATCGAAGCAGATACCGATACTGCAGGTGTTGATATCCCAATTGCCAGCGTGCCAGCCTATAGCGGCGTCCGGCAGAATTTGTTCTGCCATGCCATTATGCCTGATGAGCCAGTGGTAACCCCAGAAGACTTGCTTGCCTTGGTAGAAGTGGTTCGACCAGACTGGCTGGCCTTTGAAACGTTTTTCGCGGGGGTTTGTTGGGTCGGCATAGTACATACCATAGATTCTTAGCAGCTGCATGGCGTTGAGGCGTTCTAGCCGCATACCTGGTTGGTTTTTGGTGTGGTGAATCACGATGGTATCAATGGGCTGGCGCTCTCTGTCCAGATTGTCGCCCTGAGTGGCTAAAGGGATCGTGCCTGCCCGCAGGGCGTGCTCCACTGCATCATAGGCTTCGGCTTTTATGGATGTATGCTCTACCTGCCCCGGGGTTTGTTCGGCCAGTCTCTCCAAGCGCCGGAAATCCTCTTGGATATAGATATACCAATCAGGCTGCTTCAGTGCATTGTCCCACAATGCTTCATCAATATAATGAGCCATACTAGTATCCTAGCAAACTGTTTAGTGGACGATACTAAAACAAGCTATTATGCTCTGGGGTTTAAAGCGGCCCAACCTATTTTCCCTACCCGTTGTATTAATTCATCTACAGCGACTTCATGTAGCACCGATAGTTCGGGGCCTGAACTTCTCTCCAATACATATTTTAGTCCGAGGCCTGGCAATCCAACGAGTTGAGGGCGGAGTTGTTGGCGCTCAGCTTCTCTTTCTTGCTCAGATGGAATATGTCTCATAGCTGCCGTTACATCAAGAAATGTAGAAAAAGAACTCTCTCTAGCCATGATCTAATTATCTAGTATGTTTGCGCAGAAAACAATTGTACAAACATGGCAAAAGAAGCTTCAGAGAAAATTAATCACAGAGTGCTACACTGGTAATTACCTATGGCTGCCAGCTTCTTTTTCTATGATCTAGAGACGAGCGGGTTCAGTCCGCGGGCGGCGCGGGTGATGCAGTTTGCTGGCCAACGCACGGATATGAACCTCAAGCCAGTCGGTGAGCCAATCAATGTGCTCATTAAGTTGACGCCGGATGTTTTGCCGGAACCAGACGCCGTGCTCATCACGGGCATCACGCCGCAGCAGACGCTGGCTGATGGATTGACCGAGGCGGAGTTCCTGAAACTTTTCTATAACGAGATCGTTAAGCCCAATACCATTTTCGTGGGCTTCAATAGTATACGGTTCGATGATGAGTTCATGCGGTTTCTCAATTACCGGAATTTCTACGATGCTTATGAATGGCAGTGGAAGGATGGTTGCTCGCGCTGGGATCTACTCGATGTGGTGCGCATGACACGGGCTCTACGGCCGGAAGGTATTGAATGGCCGTTCGCGCCTAACGGCAAGCCGGCAAACCGATTGGAGTTTTTGACAAAAGTTAACAAGTTAAGTCATGATAGCGCGCACGACGCCTTAAGCGATGTTCAGGCTACTATCGCTGTCGCCAAACTAGTTCGTGATAGACAAACAGATCTGTTCGAGTACCTGCTCGCTATGCGTGATAAGAAAAAAGTGGCCGAGCTGGTGCTCAAAGGCGTGCCCTTCGTCTATACTTCGGGTCGCTATAGCAGCGAATACTTACATACCACGGCGGCGGTATTGCTTGCCAAGCATCCAGCCCAAGACGCGGCGTTGGTTTATGATTTGCGGGTTGACCCGACGCCTTTCCTGGGCATGAGCGTTGATGAAATCGTGGCAGCCTGGAAGTTCACCAAAGACCCTGAAGCATTACGTCTGCCCGTCAAGACGCTGAAGTATAACCGCTGTCCGGCCGTAGCACCACTCGGCGTTATCAAAGCTAAGGCCACGCAGGAGCGTCTGCAACTATCACTCCAGACGATAGCTAAACATCTGAAGTTGCTCCAAGCGCAACAAGCAGATTTTGCCGGCAAAGTCTCTCGTGCCATTACTCGCTTAGACGAAGCTCGTGAGCGTACTCAGACTGCCCTGGTTGATGACGAGCTGACCGCTGACGAGCGGTTGTATGATGGCTTCATTGGCAATGATGATAAGGTGACCATGCGGGCAATCCGGGCGTCCGAACCGGCCGGGCTGACGCAGCTTGCGAGCAACCTTCGCGATAGCCGCCTGCAAAGCCTGCTACCGTTATACAAAGCTCGTAATTATCCCAAAGCCTTGACGCCAGATGAGCGGGCCGTCTGGGATGCGTTTATCGAGAAGAAGCTGTTAGGTGGCGACCAAGAGGGCCGTCTGGCCAAATATTTCATCCGCCTGCAAGAACTGGCAGCCGATAAACCAACGACCAAGCAACAATACCTTCTAGAAGAATTACGTCTTTACGGCGAGTCAATTATGCCTTCAGAAGCCGCTTGAGTGTCAATATTTCAGCGAAGAGATAAACGGTGATGCAGCTGGCTGGCAGGTAGTGGCTGGCGAAGTGACTGCTTGCCCAGCGCCACGAAACGGTGCAACTGCAAATAAGGCCTGATAATAATGGCTGCTGCTAGCAGTACTGGCGTCATAATCAGCCAAGCTACGAAAGAGATTTCAATATTAGTTCCCGGAATAATCCCCAGGACAAAAAAACTGTACATGTGGTGCCCCTACTACATTTGTCGATTTGAATTTGATTATACACTTAATTGCTAGTATGTCAATAATATTCTATTTGAGCTTATGCTTGTTGTGGTTTTCGTTACGATATCGTGCGGAATTTTATAGGGGGTCTCAGGACTTCGTTAGGAGATAGCTGATTGTGCGTAATACTACGCTATGCGTATAGACCCGTTGCTAGTTTGCTGTACACTACCCATTAAGTTGCATTGTATGCAAAGGAGTGAAAGAAATGGCTAGGAACCGATCAGGGCATTTAGCTAGAAATCGCTTACAACATAAACCTCGATATGACCAACCAAAAGCCTTTATACCCACTGTCTCAGTAGAGCGGCCGGTGGTTTGGGAAGACGAAACTGATAAGAAGGGCTATTGGAATAGTATTCATAGGGCCCTTGGAAGAACCTCGATGCGCGGCGAGCAACGCCGCCAGCATCCCGTACGGCCTGAACGACTGAGTATTATACAGTTGAGACAGAGCGTACTAAGTGACATATCTAGCGAGCTATTGCGCCACGACCAGCGGCAGGAGGCTATGGAGCGGCTTGCGGGTTGTTTGCAAGAGCGGCTATACCAGCTATTGAAGGGCACGCCCGATAAACTGGTGATGCAGGTTGGAAGTTTAGCGTGCTTTAGGGAGCCGATTGGACGTGCTAAAACTGGTCGTGAGCAGCAAGCCATTGGTGTAGAGCCAGCGGGCTGGCGTGGCTTCCGGGCTAAATATCCCGTACGGGATGGCAGTGGTGGTATAACGGCTTTACGCCAGTTAGCACTCGAAGGAGCGTTATATGATGAAGCAATTGATGACACTAATCCGTGGTTTGAGGCGGAGGAAATTATTGGTGATCCATACGTTGCTATTATCAGGAATCGGAAACCCGTACGAATTACGCCGCGGAAACTTTCTGATATTGGGTCAAACCTGAATAATGATAGTCAGTTTCCGGATGACCTAATCCTGGGCGATCCTGTCCTTACGCTACAGGCTGGACCACGTCCCGAGGATAGGATAGTGTATCCCGTGCGCGACCTGGCGTTCGCAGTATAAAAGCAATATTGGGTGATTGGGGGCTCGATTTTTTGTTGATTTCCCTGTATAATTGGTCGACTTGAGAGGAAGGTTTGCGTGGCGGATGAGATAGTTGTCAAAGGGGCGCGGGAGCATAATTTACAGAATATTGACGTAACGATCCCGCGCAACCAGTTAGTGGTTATAACGGGACTCAGTGGCTCGGGCAAGTCGAGCTTGGCGTTCGATACGATTTATGCCGAAGGACAACGGCGTTATGTCGAGTCCTTGAGTTCGTACGCCCGGCAGTTCTTGGGGCTTATGGAGAAGCCGGACGTTGACCAGATTGATGGCCTGTCGCCGGCTATTTCTATTGACCAGAAGTCGACTTCGCGTAATCCGCGCTCCACGGTCGCTACGGTGACCGAGATTTATGACTACCTGCGCCTGTTGTTTGCCCGTATTGGCGTGCCGCATTGCCCGGTGGACGGCAGCCCTGTCGTGCGCCAAACCAGCACCGGTATTATCGATCAGATTGTAGCCACGACGACCGACAAGCGCTTGATGGTACTGGCGCCGGTGGTCATTGACAAGAAGGGCGCTTTCGAGCACATTCCGGAGCAATACCAGCGGGCCGGCTTTGCCCGGGTCAGGGTTGACGGCGTGGTTTACGCGCTCGATGAATTTCCAGAGCTCGACAAAGCCTATCGACACCGTATTGAAGTCGTAGTTGACCGTCTGGTGAATAACGAAGACAGCCGTAGCCGGCTGGTACAGTCTGTCGAGCAGGCGCTGGACGTGGCCGAGGGCAAGATAGTGATTCTTGACGCCGATGACGACAAGACCTGGACGTATAGTCTGATGTATGCCTGCCCGAAACATCCGGAAATCACTATCCCGGAGTTAGAGCCGCGGACCTTCAGCTTCAACAGCCCACACGGTGCTTGTCCTGTTTGTACCGGGCTTGGTAACCGCCTGGAAGTTGATCCAGAACTGGTTATCCCCAACGGCCGCCTGACCATCGCCGAAGGCGCCATTCGCCCCTACAACCGTATTAATATTGATAATTGGTATATGAAGAAGCTGCAAGCCGTAGCCGATACGTACAAATTCTCGCTCCATGTGCCGACCGGCGAGCTTACTGCGGAGCAGCTCAAGCTCGTCATGTATGGCACGGGCAAGGAGACGTTCAAAGTCAGTCTTGGCCTAGGCCGTTCGTTCGAAACAACTTATGAGGGTGTGGTGCCGAACCTAGAGCGGCGGCACAAAGAAACCGACAGTGACTTCATCCGCCGCGACATTGAACGCTTCATGCAAGAGAAACCCTGCCATGCCTGCCAGGGTCTGCGGCTCAAGCCGGAAGTGCTGGCTATCACCGTTGGCGATCATTCCATCATGGATGTTTGTATGTTATCGATTGACGATGCGCTAGGCTGGTTTAATAGCCTAAAATTAAATACCAAAGAGGCCAAAATCGCCGAACTCATCCTCAAAGAAATCGGTGCCCGCCTGCGCTTCCTGCAAGATGTCGGCCTGAACTACCTCAACTTGTTGCGTGGCGCTACCACACTCAGCGGCGGCGAAGCGCAACGTATCCGTTTGGCTACGCAGATTGGCTCGGGTTTGATGGGCGTCTTATATGTTTTGGATGAGCCGAGTATCGGTCTGCACCAACGGGATAACGCCCGGCTGATCCGGACCCTCAAGCACTTGCGTGATCTCGGCAATACGGTCATTGTCGTCGAGCACGACGAAGAGACCATTCGTACGGCTGATTATCTGCTGGACATCGGTCCGGGCGCTGGTATCCATGGCGGCAAGGTCGTGGCCGCTGGTTCACCAACAGAAGTCGCTAAGGTCAAGGACAGCGTCACGGCTCAGTACTTATTGGGTAGCAAAAAGATCGCCACCCCCCGCAAACGGCGTCTAGGCAATGGCAAATCCATTATCATTAAAGGCGCGCGGGAGAATAACCTACAAAATGTCACCGCCGACATCCCGTTGAGCAAGCTGGTCGTCGTCAGCGGCGTCAGCGGCTCCGGCAAATCCAGCTTAATCAATGATATCCTAGCCAAAGAATTGCTGGCCCGCCTGCATCGTGCTAACACCGTGCCGGGCCGCCATGACGATATCGAAGGCATCAAGCAGCTCGACAAAGCCATCATCATCGACCAGTCGCCCATCGGCCGCACGCCGCGCAGCAATCCGGCCACCTATACCGGTTTGTTCACGCCGATCCGGGAGTTATTCGCCAATATGCCGGAAGCCAAGCTGCGTGGCTATAGCCCCGGCCGTTTCAGCTTCAACGTCAAAGGCGGCCGCTGCGAGAACTGCGCCGGTGACGGCATTATCAAGATCGAGATGCACTTCTTACCCGACGTTTACGTGCCCTGCGAAGTTTGCCATGGCAAGCGCTATAACCGCGAAGCCTTGGAGATCCATTACAAGGGCAAAACTATCAGCGATGTGCTGGAAATGACCTGCGACCAAGCCTTGGAGTTCTTTGCTAATATACCGGCCATCGCCCGTAAGCTCCAGACCTTGGTCGATGTTGGTATCGGTTACATTGCGCTTGGCCAATCGGCTACCACACTGAGCGGCGGTGAAGCCCAGCGCATCAAGCTGTCCACCGAGCTTAGCCGTCGTCCCACCGGACGTACGCTTTACATCTTGGACGAACCAACCACCGGCCTGCACATGGCCGACGTCGACAAATTGCTCAAAATGCTGCACGCCCTGGTCGACGCCGGCAACAGCATGGTAGTCATTGAACACAACCTCGACGTCATCAAGAACGCCGACTGGATTATCGACATGGGCCCCGAAGGCGGCGACGCCGGCGGCCAAATCGTCGCCCAAGGCACCCCCGAGCAAGTCGCCAAGGTCGCCACCAGCTACACTGGCCAATTCTTGAAGAAAATGCTATAATACAGATATGACTAAACGAATTGAATTGCCAGACCATCATGACTTAGCCGAGGAGGCTTTGGATTATTATGGCTCTGATCCTACCCAGGCAGTGCTAAACCAGGCCCAAGCTTACGAGAGGGCACTGCTTGATTATGAAACATTGCGCCACGAAGTGGCCATCCAGAGCTCACGATTATTGGAAACTACTATCGAGCTTAGTTTTGTCGGTCCCCACGGCGTTTCTTAAAACTAATTTTTGCTACATGATAAATGGTCGGGCTCAGTGTTATAACTATAACTGCTCCTAATGCCAACAAGATGTAATGGTCGACATTAGGGACGCGGCTACCGACATAATAACCGGCCAAGCTAATTAGTACCGCCCAACAGGTATCGCCGATGGCATCGAAGGACAGGAACTTCGTATAGCGCATTTTGCCAACACCAGCCAGCAGCGGCGTAAAGGTCCGTACGACCGGTAAGAAGTGGGCGATCAGTAATGTCTTCGGACCGTGCTTCTCGTAGAAAGCCTCGGCCTTTTGGACATGGTCCTTGCGAAAGATAACGCCGTCTTCGCTGCGGAAGACTTTACGGCCTAGCTTGCGCCCGATAAGATAGGCTGTACTGTCGCCAGCCGTAGCAGCGATAGCAGCCACGATTATCACGCCGGCAATCGCCAGCTTGCCTTCTTTGGCGTAAATGCCGGCGGCGATTAACAAAGTATCGCCGGGTAGGAAAAACCCTAGAAACAAGCCCACCTCAGCGAAGAGGAAAAGCCCCAGCAGGACTAAACCGCCGCTTTGAATAATATGCGTAACGCTTAACATACATTTAAGCCTAACGGGTTTGGGATGCGGCGTCCAGCTTAATCTGTTATACTAGGAGTAAATAAGGAGATCTATACATGCCGCAGGATTCTATTAGTTTGACGCTTGAGCCGCGCGAGATAACCGGCAAGTCAGTCAAGCATTTACGCCGCGACGGCCTGGTACCAGCGGTCATCCACGATCATGGCAAAGATTCCCTGGTTGTCCAAGGCAATTACGTCCAAATGTTCAAAGTGTGGCAGCAAGCTGGCAAACACCATCCGGTGGAGCTCAAAGCCGGCGACCAGACATTCGTGGCGCTGATTAAGACAGCTGAGTTCGACCCCAAGAAGCACCAACTGACCCACCTAGTCTTTAACGCCGTTGACGCCAACCAAAAAGTCGACGCCGAAATCCCCATTCACCCCCGTTATGCCGAGGGTAACGAGTCAAGCCCGGCAGAGCGCAACGGCTTGATCGTTCTTAGTCAGCTGGACACTGTCCAGGTAAAGGCCATCGCTAACAAGCTGCCTGATTTCTTTGAATACGATGCCGAGAAACTGGTGGAAGTCGGTGACCACCTAACAGTTGCCGACCTGATCGTACCCGAAGGCGTCGAAATCGAAACCGAGCTAGAGCACGCCATCGTTACGGTCTATGAACCAAGCGCCCTAGCGGCTGCTAATGACGCTGCCGGCGGTGACGCCGAACCGGAAGAAGCAGAAGATGTCGAGTCCGAAACCGAAAGCAGCGCCGAAGAAGGCACCCAAGAAGACGAAATCCGGCCTGGCGGCAAAAAAGAGTTCGAAGACAAAGAACAAGCCCAAAACCCCACCAAGCAGTAGGTTAGTACTACCGTATCTTAGAAGGTTTACGGCTTGGATAGTGCCTGAGCTTCCGGCCTCTTAAAATTACCCGCCAATTCTACCGAAACAGTAAAGTTGCTAATTAAAGCACTACATCTTATACTGAGGTGTTTGTGATTGCATCTAGCGTACGCGTAATCTCCTTGGACAAGTATTATGGAAAGCCCGCCACCAGCTACTGAAACTGACTCCGAATCAGCCAAACAAAAGGAGTCTGGTAAGAAGAAAAAGAAAAGTGCCGAAGCGATCGGTGTCTTTGCCGTCGAACCAAAATCCGAAAAGCGTCCCAAGGAAAAAGATGTCGAAACCGAGAGCAAGCAGGAAACCGAAACCCCGCCAGAACAGCTCAGCTCAGCCGAACGCCACTATGTCGAGCGCGAGACCGTAGAGGCCTTGCAGGGCGCCGAAACCGTCCAGCCTCCGGCTTCAGTCGAGACCTTTCGCCGCAAAATCGTAGAAGGCGAAGCTTCGGACCAGGCGTTGATAGAGACTTTGGATGAGCTGGTAGAATCTGACGAACTTCCGGGGACGACCGATGCAGAGGAACTGGCTCCGGAAATAGGCGATACCGGGCTCAGCATGGAGAGCCCCCAAGAGTTCAATGAGCAAGCAGTCCACATCCCCCGGCACGAGGCGACTACCGACGAAGACGAAACGGAACCTGGCAGCGATGATGCCAGTCCAACAGCCGCCACTGGCGGAACGGGCAATACCAGCCCTCAGATAACTCCGCCTTCGGGAATAGGCGGCTTGGGTAACACGGGCGGCCATCACCCTAATAGCTATACGCCGGCTGCCAATAGTCCCGTCCGTACCGAATACGTACCAGTTTATGACAACTCAGAAGTTCTCAGCGCCGCGCTGCTTGGCGGCATTATCGGCTATCTAATTGGCCGCCGCCGGGGCCGTATCAAAACCGAAAAGAAATTATTACCTGTCCAAAAGAAACTGGAAAAAGAAGTTAAGGGCCTGCAGCAACAACTCCAATTCAACGAAACACGGCTTCGCAAGGTAGCCGCCGAAAAAACACGCGGCGAAAGGATGTTGGCCGCTATGCAATTGCGCCGTGAGGTGGTAGAGCACCAAAGTACAGAGCCGCACCGGGCTGCGGCACCTGAGGCCCGACAGCTGCATGCTACGCCACTAGCTTCAGAGCAAATCGGCCATGTCCTGATGGCTGCAGAGGCTGACCGATCCAGTCGTCACGAAAGACAGGTAGTATCCAAAACT
>DATHNF010000045.1:0-9614 GCA_035486285.1 Verrucomicrobiia bacterium
TCAGCGTCGCTATTGCTAGCCGGCACATAGATTGGCTGTGTTATGTCAACTGGCTCGCCTGCCTGGTTCGGGCCAGTAATGTCTATCGTGTGGCCACCTGGGCTTGTTGTACTTGGTATCGTGATAGAGCCCGAGATATCACCACTGCTTCCAGCGGTAAGCGTGCCGATTACTATCCCAGTACTGCCATCCATATGAACAGTGTAAGGGGCATTGGGTACTAGTCCACTCGTCAGTCCGTCAACTGCTAGCTGTGAACTACCGCCTGTGCCGACAACGGAATTCATCAGTCCGTTACTAGGTATAAGTGTATTAATTGATCGCCCGCTTTTGGGTGCCTGCAACAGATTGTCGCTACTAGTGAAGGGAGGATTACTACCTGCCCCAACTTGCAAGTTATGAGTTTGTTGCAATATAGCCTGCTCTATCAACGCTTGCCCAAGGGCATTTGGATGGTAACTTTCCTTACCGAGCAGCTTAAGTCCAAAGGCTCCAGCATCAGTACCGGCTGTCAAACCATTCGCCGCCACGTCGTAACTAGCCGCTTCACACAAACGATGGCCATCTAGGGCGTGGTCGATATCGACATAGGCTACGCTGGCTGCGGCAGCAGCTTGCTGGATAGCGCTGTTTAAGTAATCAGTCAGCTCCTCGGCAAACTCCAATTCACTCTTGTCCAAATGTACGTTCAAGCCACAGCTACCAGCGTCGTCGAATATTTGTGGATAGCCGATAGCGTATAACCGTTCCCCTGGTGCTTCGGCTAGCAGCTGCTTATATAACGCCGTCCAGCGCGGCACCGTCCGGTTGACCAGGCTTACCACTTCTTCGCGGTCTTCGTACGTGTTATAGCAAGTTTCATCACTCGCGTGTCGGCTCAGCTGGCTCTCAACGCACCTTTGTAAAATATCACCAAAGCCAATATCATTGCCGCCAATGGAAACAGTGACTACTTGCGGCTGATACTGTGCGACAAATAGCTGCTGTGCCACATAGCCCGGCAAGAAATTAGTTTGCACTGACGCGAGGAGACTTGGATCAGTTTGTTCCAATTGCTCAAGGTTGAGCACATCCTTCACCTGTCCCCGGTAGCTGCTATTGGTGCTGCCAACGTCATTGATTGTCGCGCCGGAACAAGCCACCGAATGCCCGCCCGCCACACCAAATACATCGCGCGTTAGCAGCAACGGGTACGAATTACTCGAAAGGTGGCACATATTGTCGCTGGTGTCAGTCCCCGGCAAGTAGTCAAAGGCGCCCTCTCCTGAGGTATAGGAGTCCCCCAAACCAATGTAGTTAGTTAGCGAAGTAATAGTATCAGTCGGCGCTAACTCGTATATGCCGTTGTTGCTGGTGCTGGCTGCCATAGCCTCGAAGCTCACTAGCCCGTCGTTAACAAAGCGGACATGCCGCACTGACTGCAGGCCTGGAATTTGTTGTTGTACGAACGCCCGATAGTCATATGATTGACAATGCTGAGGAGTTAAACTGCTTGAATTACCACCACTGCACGTGGATAGGTCATAAACCTTGAACGACGTAACCGTATCATTCTCAATTGCCACATAACGTCCGTCATCACTGATAGCTACTTGTGATTTCAATAACGCCGGATTGCCTTGAATGGTAATCGCAGGCGCAAATGGGGTCATTGCCAGCGTTGCCAGGTTAATACGCACGAATGACCCCTCTAACGTCTCGGCAACCAGCCAGCTACCACTGCTTGAAAACGCGATTGTTTGAGGATTGACTATCAGGTGCTGGCCAGCTGGATCCTGTAAGAGCAGCTCTGGCGGAGCGGCCAACTGTTTAGCGGTCAACTGGCCGAGAAGGTTACGCTGATCACGCAAGGTGTTGAACGGGTTTTTGTATAAGCTAATATACGAACCGCCGGTGTTAGTGGCATCAAGCGTGATGAGGTCGAGTGCCTTCGGCCATGGCGCCAACACCTGGTGTGGCGAATAGGCAGTCAGGGGCAAACCCTCATCGGTGCCATTGAAGATGACCGTATCGTTATCACTGTCCAGCAAACCGAAAGCTGTGGGCGTGAAACAGCCAGTCTGCATCGTGCTGCTAGCCACCAAACGATAGGTCATTGGGCTACAATCAAGATTGCTCAACAGGTTTGGTTCGTCCTGCATGTTCCCTAAAGGGCTGACTTTACGTAGCGTTATAGCGTTTGGCCCGCCCCAATCGGGTGTAGTACCGGTAGTATTGCCGTTTACCGCATGTGTCAACGACGTACCAACTATGATGCACGCCAAGATAAGTGCCAAAGCTGACCAATACGTAAGCCGTCGCCTGCTCTGTCTTTGATTCGTTTGTCGCATAGTTGTTTCGACTATCTTGCAGCCTTGCTCTTGCCGCAAGCATAAGCGACCACTATGTGCCCACAATTAAGAATGATTTAATCTCAGACCGTAGCCTTCACTTCCCTGCCCCGCTATACTAAAGGCCATGAGCGACAGCATTTTCACGAAAATAATTAAGGGTGAAATCCCCTGCCATAAAATTTACGAGGATGATCAAACCCTCGCCTTCCTCGATATCCACCCCCAACTTCCTGGTCATACTCTGCTGATCCCCAAGCAACAGATTGATGAGCTCTGGGACTTGCCGGATGATATATATCATCATCTCTGGAACGTTGCCCGCAAGATAGAAGGACGGCTCAAAGAGGTTATCAAATCCCCCCGAGTCGGTGTCGCCGTAGAGGGTTTTGGCGTGCCGCACGTTCATATTCATCTGATACCTCTGTATAAGCTCGAAGACTTCAAAAAACCGCAGGATCTGACCGCCGAACCCGATCATGACAAACTGGCTGCCATGGCGAAAAAATTGGCCTTCTGAGCTACAATACATAGCATGGACTTGCTATATTCAGCCTTCTTCGGTGCCGGCGTAGCCGGCTTCACGTACACCCGAATGGGCCGGCGGTTGGGCTACAATAACAGTGGTAACGTAGCGCTCGTCGTCGGCGTAGCCTTCGTGCTAACCACTATTTTCTTCTACACTGTATTGGACCTGGTGCTCAACGTACACTGATCTCGCTGCGCATTGTAATTAGTACTGATTACGGGCTTTATGCTTAGCCGTTTAATGTTACCTATACCTTGGCTTTCCCAGAGATAATTGGTACTATATGGCTATGGATGAGAAGGGGTTGGGTAAACAGTTGCAGGCGGCACGCCAGAAAGCCGGTTTGACGCAGCAACAGCTCTGCCAGCAGGCTAATCTGAGCTTCTCGACGCTGACCAAGATTGAGCGCGGTGCCATCAAGGCCCCCTCTATCTTCACCATCCAAGCCATTGCCAGCGCCCTAGGTACCAGCCTCGACGAACTGGTTGGCTCGGCCGCCGGTCCGCGCCGGACCTTGCTGAAAACTAAGAGCGGCGTCAGCTTTGTTTACTTTGATATCAATGGCAGCCTGATTCATTTCTTCCAACAAGCTTTTACACGTATTGCCCAAGAAACTGGCGCGCCGATTGACGTCATTGAATCAACTTACTTGCGTTTCAATGATGAGGTTTGCCGTGGCACCATGAGCCTGCAGGACTTCAATCAGGCTATGCGGGAACGTTTGCAAGTAGCGGACTTTGATTGGAAGCGTTATTACCTCGAGGCGGTGGAGCCTGTTGAATCACTCCAAGAGCTGCTAGTGTGGGCCAGTGAGCGGTACCGGGTGGGCTTGTTGACCAATATTATGCCTGGTTTCGTCTCGGCTATGCTGGCTGCCGGCAAGCTACCGCATATTCGCTATGATGCCATTATCGATTCTTCAGAACTCGGTACGATCAAGCCGGAGACTAAAATCTATGAGATTGCCACCCAGCGCGCCGGCGTACCTCCGGAAGAAATTCTCCTTATAGATGACACCCGAGCCAATGTGGTGGCCGCGGCCCAATTGGGCTGGCATGTATCCCTGTTTGACGACTACCAGCTCGATGATTCTATCGCCAAACTTCGTGCTTCCCTCGAGCCTAGCTCATAACAGTTCGTCAGGATAGAAACCCTAACTTGTAAAGCGTTTTTGCTCCGCTTCTATACTGGCGGCTAGCTCCTTGGCTTCGGCGAGCTGCTGTTTGGTTTGGTCTACGACGCGAACAGGGGCGTTTTGGACGTAGTTTTTGTTTGCAAGGCGGTCTTCCAACTGCTTGATAAGGAATATTTGTTTAACACGCCTATCTGCCAACTCTTCGAGATAGGCTTGAGCAGCGCCTTTATCAATATCTAACCAGCAAGCGTAGCGGGTAGTGGTCAGGCGTAGGCCGTTGCCCTTCTCTACTTCAGTAACGGCCTGCAGCCGAGCTAGCCGTTTGATACTAGTGGCGTTGACGCGAAGGAACGGTACGTCGGTGTAATACAGGGTAGCGCCTGTGACCTTGAGGGCCTTGGTGATGAAACGTATCTCAGTGACAATGGTTTGGATTTCGGCAAAATCAGCCGCTTGCTTAGCGCTACTCTCCAGTGCTTTCTGCAAAGTGCGCGTAGCTAAGATCGAATCAGCCTCCCAGGCCAGCGTCTGCCAAATAGTCTCGGTCAGGAATGGCGCGAATGGGTGGGTTATTGTCAAGACTGACTCTAGTAAATATGCCAGCAGCGGTTTATTTGGCTCGGCCTTACTAGCTTCGATGTACCAGTCAGCTAGATCGTCCCAAACGAAATGATACAGCGTCTCATAGGCCTCGCTAAAGCGATAACTGTCCAAATCCGACCCTATCTTCTCTTGAGACTGTTGTAATTTGCTCAATATCCAATGATCGGCCGGAGTCGTCGCTTTCGCTCCTTTCCTGTCAGGTTCATCGCCAATAACATCTTCAATGTAGCGGGCGATGTTCCACAGCTTGTTGCAGAAGTTGCGGGCATCTTCGACTTTGCGCTGATCATAGCCCCTGTTTACTGCGGCTGAGCGGGCGCTAATAATGCCCATCCGCAGTGCATCAGAGCCGTACTGCTCGACAACCGGCAGTGGGTCGACGACATTACCAATCGACTTACTCATTTTGGCGCCGTCTTCAGCCATCACATAGCCATGCACGTACACTTCTTCGAAGGGCACCTTGCCGGTTACATAAAGTCCCAGCATGATCATGCGACTGACCCACGGGTATAGGATCTCGCCACCTGTTTCCATGAGACTGAGCGGGTAAAATTTCTGGTAGTCTTTGCTATGAGGATAACCAAGTGTCGCATACGGCCAGGAACTGCTGGAAAACCAGGTATCAAGTACGTCCGGGTCGCGCTTGTAGGTTTTACCGTCTACCGTAATAATTTCTTCTTGAACCCGTTCGTCGTAGATCCAGTCCTCCGGCTCATCAACATTCTGAAAAGCCGGTATGGGAATGCCCCAGGCGATCTGGCGGCTGATGTTCCAGTCGCGCAAGCCTTCCAGGTAGGTTACTAGTTGTGTTTTTTTGGCTTCAGGATAAAAGGTTATTTTATCGGCTTTAAGGGCATCCATGGCTTGCTTGGCTAAGGGCTGCATGTTGACGAACCACTGTTCACGTAATAATGGCTCGATGACAGTGTCGCATTTGTAGCAGTGGCCAACATTGTGCGTGTAGGCTTCGGCTTTGACCAGAAAACCCTGCTCTTCCAGATCCGCGACGACTTTTTTGCGGCCCTGCTCAACCGTTAGGCCGCGGTATCTTTCGGACACCTCTATGAGTTTCCCCTCGGTGCTAATAACAGAGATAAATGGCAAATCATGCCGCTTGCCTGCCTCGAAGTCATTCGGATCATGAGCCGGTGTGATCTTCACTGCACCGGTACCAAACTTCATATCCACGAAATCATCGGCGATGATTGGAATTTCACGCTGCGTGAGCGGCAACTTAACCGTTTTGCCAATGAACTGTTTGTAACGCGTATCTTTTGGATTGACGGCCACTGCGGTGTCGCCCAGCATGGTCTCCGGCCTGGTTGTAGCGACCACCACTTCCCCACTGCCGTCCACCAGCGGGTAACGGATATGCCATAAATGGCCCTTGACCTCTTTGAAAACGACTTCAATATCCGCGAAAGCCGTGCCGTGGAAGGTGCAGAAGTTTACTAAACGCTCACCCCGATAAATAAGCTCCTCGTTCCACATTTTGCGAAAGGTAGCATACGCCTGACGCACGATCTTGTCGTCCAAGGTAAAAGTGAAACGTGACCAGTCACAACTGACGCCCATCTTGCGCATTTGGTCTGAGAAGCTGGCCCGGTTGAGTGCCACGAAGTCCCAAATCTGTTGGTAGAGCTGTTCACGTGAAAAATCAAAGCGGCTCTTCCCTTCCTTGGCCAACTGCTTCTCGTATACCGATTGGGTCTCGAAGCCAGCATGGTCGGCTCCTGGTAGCAGCAGCACTGATTCACCCTTTGACCGGTGATGGCGCGCGGCAATATCCTCAAGTGCGGCTGTTAGCTCATAGCCGATGTGGAGGTTGGCGTTGGCGTTCGGGGGCGGCATAACGATAGAGAACGCCTTGCCTTTACCACTTGGCGTAAACACCTCGCTCTTCTCCCACAGTGCGTAAATATCGCTTTCGTACTGCCCGGGCTCGTAAACTTTCGGTAATTTCATACGCTACTCATCATACCACCTCTGTAATAATTCCAGAAACGACTATTGTTTTCCAGCAACAGGAACAGGGAACTTGACAAATATGAAGGGCAAATGTTTAATACTGCTGGTAAGGTGTAAAATTATCTATAGCGAGGAGTTACGATGCGACCCCAAGAGAGCAGACGCCAGCCTGACGAACGGTTTTATTTCGAGAGTCGCGAACTTGTCGTCGACAGGAAAGTACTGCCGGAGCACGTACCAACAGCAGAGAGCCTAAATAGTCGTTCAATAGTGGGCATGTATCGTAACGGTGAGGGTAATCCATTGAGTATAGAGCACACTGGTATGAGCTGGAGACACTACCCGCAAGCAGGCGTGCAACTATTGAGTATCGAAACAGCGACCGGCGAGACTGCCTATAGCTATAGTGGTGATGACGAGTACATGCAGGCAAGTTGCAGCGGGGAAACCGTCGGCCGCTACGAAGTTCAGCCGGGCGACTTACTCATAACAGAACGCTCAGTTGCTGGTCGTGAGGAAGTTATTATCGTACCGGCAGACGAACCATTACCCAATGCCGAAGGACATCCTAGCTACCAGCCCAGCCGATCAACGCATGTTGCAAGAAGAGGTGGGTTACGACCGCTCTCTTACTGGTATGTTGTCGACCAGCGACATTCTTGTTACTTACCTCAAATGGTTTAGCGAAAAGTTTGGTGAGGACTACTTAGCCTCCGAAGCGTCAACGGGGTGATGAGTGAGCTTGCGAGTGGACTAACTCGGCGCATTGAGCCCCATCCTTTACGTCTACATTGAAAGATTCGGCTCGATAGCTAACGTATAGGGATCGGCTACGGGTTGTCGAAGTTGGACTTTGAAGCAACCAAGGGTAGCGACCATGGCGGCATTGTCGGTACACAGTTTTGCGTCTGGGTATTCGACAGGCAAGGGGAGGGCAGCCGATAGCTGGCGGCGTAACTCCTGGTTGGCCGCGACACCGCCAGCGATGACGACACTCTGCGAGCCGAACTCTTCATAGGCCAGTTTGGCCTTATCAACAATGGTTTCAATGGCCAGGCATTGGAAACTAGCCGCAATGTCGGCTTTCTGGGCTTCGGAGAGGCGTGCTGGCAGCTTTGTAGAGGGGAAATCGTAACTTTCCCCGATTTGGGCTTGGGCGAGGCGCAGAACGGCTGTTTTGAGGCCTGAGAAGCTAAAATCGTATTTACTCATCTTGGCTTTGGGGAGAGAGAAAGCTTTCGGATCGCCTCTAAGTGCGGCAGCGGCAATGGAAGGGCCCCCGGGGTAGGGAAGCCCAAGCATCTTGGCGACTTTGTCAAAGGCTTCGCCGATAGCGTCATCCTGGGTTTGGCCGAGCAAGCTATAGTCGAAGTGATCACGGAACAAAACCAGCTGACTATGACCGCCAGAAACGATAATAGCCAGCATCGGAAACTTTGGCTGATTCGAAGGAAATGTATAATCGCCCAAAACCGAATGTCTTTGGCCGTCACCGCTAGCTACTAGTTGCGTATTCCTTTTCGGGCTAATCTCTGTCAAGAAATTAACGTACACGTGTCCTTCGACATGGTTAATGGCGTACAGTGGCTTACCGTAAACGATGGCCAGTGTCCGGGCTGTCAGCAGGCCAATGAGTAGGCTGCCACCAAGGCCGGCACCGTATGTTACCGCGATGCCATCAATGTCATCCCAAGTACAACTGGCTTCATCAAGCGCTTGCTGGATGACTGGCATAATTACTTCGATATGGCTGCGGGCGGCGATTTCGGGCACCACGCCGCCGTATTTGACGTGCAGGTTCATGCTGGACGCCACGATGTTACTAAGCAGTCTATAGCCATCTTCTACGACCGCGGCTGCCGTTTCGTCGCAGCTAGTTTCAATGCCCAAGATCTTCATTTATCCCAGCATAGCACGCGGCTGAGGGCGCAATTGCTAAATCGACGAAAACAGTAGGTTATAGTTGACAAAACCTCAATATATTGCTAGAATATAAAGTATTGAAAGTACACAATCTATGACTACTTTAGAAACTGCCCAAACATCAAACAACGAAGAACAACCAGAGCAATTACGTAGGTCAGCTATAACTAGCGCAGCTATCGGTACACTTGCCTTGGCGGCAACAGTTCTTGAAGTCAAAACGGGTGGGACAGGGCTTGATCGTGATCTTGCGGGTGCTGCCGCCGGGCTAAGTTACGCCAGTACTGGTTTAAAGCTATGGGCAAGACACTCTCTTAGCGGCACGCTCGAGTCAGAAACGGCTCCCGCAGAAGTATTGCCGCCGCAGGCTGAGGGCCAGGTTAATAAGAAGTTTGACCACAGCGAGTCTTTCCTCTCGTATAGGCGGAACCGTTCTTCACAGATCAAACAAATGCCGAAAGATGAGAGACGAAGAGCTAAACGGGCAATGTGGAAGGACTACGCCACTGCAAACATAGTTGACACTAATTTTTATGATAAACAGGTGAGTGCTATTGATGAAACAAACCGTACTCCATCTGTAAGCAGTGGAGATCGCCGGATCAAAAAAATTGCCACACGACTGCGAGAAACGGGTGGCCAGAGAGCTGAACAGGTTGCCCGGGCAGCAGCTTTGGTAGGTAACATTGGCTTCGTGGCTGTAAGCAGAGCAGTTGGTTCTGCCGCCGGGCTACCCCCATACCTCCGGGATCGCCTCGGCCGAATTAAAGGCAACAAAACCAGCGGCGAAGACCACATCGGGAAGCTCGGTGGTCGTTTACGGCGGGCTCGGGCAGAGGCGACAGAACAAGACCGTCGTGCAGGCTCAGTCGTAGGCAGCAACCCCGAGGCCGAATCGCAGGCAGTTGGCGCGAAGGTAGCAAGCTTCAACCAAAGACTGAATGACCCAACTTATGTGCCTACTCCCGAAGAGTATAGCGAAATGTCCGCAGTAGCTGCCCATATACGCGTGACTCACGACGATGCCCACGGCCAGCAGCGGATTGGTTATTATGCCGGTGGCCAGCAACTAAAGCCTGTAGCCATCCGGTCCTTCTTAGACCGTGCCACCAAGAACAGGTGG
>DATHNF010000046.1:0-4329 GCA_035486285.1 Verrucomicrobiia bacterium
AATTCTTGGCTCCTATCATGGGTCTTGAGCTGGCGCTGTAGGTAGCCAAGAATGAGAGGGTCTAGTAAGTAGCCGCTAACTGAGGCCAGCGTCGAAGGAGCGGCTTGGCGGCTGCCGGGCTTCTCGATAATGGTAGTCGTATCGATTAGGCTGGGGGATAACTCTTTGCCGCCGACATAGCCATAGTGGCCAAAGTCCTCTTCGGCCTCGCGCCGCACGCAGGTCAGCACTGACCCGCCATGCGCTTCGTGTACGGCTTTGAGCTGCCGGAAACGACTAGGTGTAGCGCAAACGAAATCGTCGGCGAAGGTATAGATAAACGGCTCATCGCCCAGCAGGTGCGCAGCATTGAGTAGCGGCGTACCGGTACCGTACGGTCCCTTCTGGCGGATGTAGGCGAAGTTGGCTAGGTCGGAAATCTTCCTGGTGCTCTCCAGCAGCTTGAGCTTGCCGGATTGTCTGAGATTGGCGCGCAGCTCAGCGCTCATGTTATCGAAATGGTCCTCCACAGTGCGCTTGTGGTAACCAGTGACAATAACAATGTCGGTGATGCCCGCCTCGCACAGCTCTTCGACAATCTGTTGGATAATTGGCTTGTCGACCAGTGGCAACATTTCCTTGGGCATGGCCTTAGTCTGCGGCAAAAAGCGCGTCCCGAAACCGGCGGCCGCGATCACTGCTTTGCGGACTTTAGTTTGACTCATACTAAAATGGTAGCATGCCAAGATGCTGCTGTTTGCATCCTGCCAAGCTTTTAGCGCAACTGTCCGAAACCGACCAGGCTATTTTCACCGGCTTTGATGGGCTGGGTGTCAAGCCGTATTCTTCCATCCTCATTCCCGCCGATAGTTGTCATCTTGTTACCATCTACCTTTATCACTATAGCAACATGCCCGGTGCTAAATAGATCGAAAGTATGCCGGCCAATATAAAACGCGACATCGCCTACTTGCGGCCGGTATTGGCCGGCAGTAACATAGCGATGATTTGCTTGGTAATAGCTCTGTAAGGTGTAGACTCCGGGTATGCGCCAACTCCCTGAATTAGGGTTGTTGTAAGGGGTGCCGCTCTCTTTCATGATCCAGCTGATAAAGTCGGCGCACCAGGCCTCCTTAGTGTTTTGGCTATACATAAGTACTGTTTGGTCATAGCTAATAGGATGCTTATTGTATTGGGCGTGTACCAGCTGAATGATGCGTTGTTGCTGACTGGTAAGGCCCTTGGTGCTAATTGCGGGGAATGGAGTGTTTGAAGCTGGGGTTAGGCGAGCAGTAATCGTGGTGATCACTGTCCTGCCATCATGACGCGTTGAAGGAATACTATAAGCGATGGCGGCAAGTAAAAGGCCGAGGCCTAAGACGACCGATCCAACAATGATGCTCTTGCGCTTCATATGCTTCAACATTCTAACATCACAGGCGGGCATCTTAACTTGGAGACCTTATATGCCGAGCTGCTTCTTGATCAGTTCTTGGGCAAGGGAGGGATTGGCTTTGCCTTTGGAAGCTTTCATGACTTGGCCAACGAGGAAGCCAATAGCTTTGGTTTCGCCGTTTTTGACGTCTTCGGCGGCTTGAGGATTATCGGTAATCGCCTGCTCCACGATTTTGGCGATTTCACCTTCGTCTGAGACCTGGATGTAACCCTTTTCTTGGGCGTATGCTTCAATGTCATTCGGAAGAGTGGCAAGGCCCGTAATATTCTCAAAAAGAGCCTTGGCATTCGTGGAACTCAACTTGTTCGCTTTTAATAACTCGTAAATGGCAAGCTCCACTTGCTGGTGCTGGCTAGACTCAAGCTTGATCTTATTCTCGCGGACAAGTGGTATTTTGACATTCACGTACCAATTGGCTAGAAACTTTGCCAACTCTGGCTTGTCCAAGTTAGCTTCAATAAGTGTTAAGTAGCTGACGTGTTCGCTCTCTGCTTCTGCCTCTAGCAATGTCTCGATTTGCGCCTTATCAAGCTCCAAACTGCTCAACCTGTCGCGCCACTCGGCGGGCATGATGGGCATTTCAGCTTTGATTTTGGCAACATAGTCGTCGGTAATGACGATGGGGGGCAGGTCCGGGTCGGGCATGTAGCGATAGTCGTCGGCATTTTCTTTGCTGCGCTGGGAGAAGGTCTTTTGCTTGGCGTCGTCCCAGCCACGGGTTTCCTGGACCACTCGTCCGCCCTTCTCGAGCAGCTCGATCTGGCGGGTAACTTCGTACTCGACAGCCTTTTCGACAGAGCGAAAACTGTTGAGGTTCTTGGTTTCACTCCGGGTACCGAGTTCGTCGGTCTGGCTGACGCTGACATTGACGTCGAAGCGCATATTACCGTAGTACAGATTGGCGTCAGAGACATCGGCGTAGCGCATGCGCAGGTAGAGTTCACGGGCATAGGCTTTGGCCTCGGCGCTAGTGTGCATGTCCGGCTCGCTAACGATTTCTAGCAGCGGCTTGCCGGCCCGGTTGAGATCGACTAGGCTATAATCTTTGCCGGCCTGGTGCGTGCTTTTGCCAGCGTCTTCTTCCAGATGAGCGCGGGTGATACCGATAACCTTGGCCTCGCCGTTGACGTCAACCGTGATCGCGCCCTTGCCAATAATTGGCTCGTCAAACTGGCTGATCTGGTAACCTTTGGGTAAGTCGGGGTAGAAGTAATGTTTGCGGTCAAACTTACTGAAACGTTCCGGCTCCGTCCCTAGCGCGAAGGCGGCACGGGTAGCCAAATGAATGGCTTCGGCATTCAAGACGGGCAACGCGCCGGGCAGGCCGAAGTCAATATGGCTGACCAGCGTGTTGGGCGGCGCTTCGCGGGCATCATTACCGACCGCCGAGAACAGCTTGGTCTTGGTCTTCAGCTGAACATGGCACTCAATGCCGATCGTCGTGCGATATTTGGCACGGGTTTCGGGGCCGATCATCGCAATGCTCCCAGATCACGCAATGCCTGGCGGAAACCGGACAAAGCCTTCAGCACGTCTTGCTTCTTAATCTTACGGACATCTTCGTGCGCGATGCGGTTGCGTAGTTTGTGGCCAAACCAGACCGCCTCGTTGTCGCTCAGTACGTGTTGGGCAGCAACCAGCCGTTCGCCGGTCGTTTTGCCCTTGAAACGGCGGCGCTTCAGCACGTCATTTAACAGATTGTCGGCCTCAATAACCGCTAGCGGCCAGGTTTTGCGGGCGGCGCAGTTGCTTTGCAAGCTTTTCCAGCGGCCGGTAAACTTCGTAACGTTAAGCTTGTGAGATCGGCGGCGGCGAACAAGCAATAATAGAATGATCAACACTACTAACGCAACGGCACCAGCAGCAATATATGTTTCAGTCGTCATCCCAGTAGCTCCTCTGCCTGCCGCGCCAAAACCAACAGATCACGGTCGGCCCGCTGTGGCGCCATCAGCTGCAAGCCAACCGGCAGACCGTCAACCTGGCCCGCCGGAACACTTATCGCGCAAATACCGGCCAAATTAGCGCCCGTCATCAGCAAGTCGGCTAAGTACATCTGCAATGGATCGTCGGTCTTTTCGCCAATCTTGAAAGGTAGCGTCGGCGAAACCGGACCAACCAAGAAGTCATAGTGTTCAAAAGCGCTTGTAAATTCCTCGATCAACTTGGTGCGCACTGTTTGGGCTTTCTTGTAATAAGCGTCGTAGTAGCCACTGGATAGGACGTGCGTACCAATCATGATACGGCGTTTGGCTTCCTTGCCGAAACCGCGTGACCGGCTCAGCAGGTAACTCTCATCAAGATCTTTGGCGTCGGGGTAGGAGAACGGGTAGCGCTGGCCATCATAACGCCCGAGGTTGCTACTGACTTCGGCAGGACATAGGATGTAGTAAACTGCCAGTGACAGATCCATAGACGGCAGGCTAACTTCACCGACGTCAGCGCCGGCCTGCCGCAACTTATCGATGGCGGCCAAAACCGTCTTGCGGACCGGCTCTTCAACTCTTTCGTCCATGTACTCTTTGAGGATGCCGACTTTCTTGCCTTTTAAGTCGGTATCGGAGCTATCAGTTGACAGCACATAACCCGCGGGGTCACGATCAATTGTCGTGCTATCCAGCTCGTCCCGTCCAGCCATAACGTCAAACACCAAAGCCGCGTCTGCCACCGTCCGGGCCAACGATCCGATAACGTCCAGGCTAGAGGCCATAGCCACTACACCGCTGCGGCTGACCGAGCCATAGGTTGGCTTCAAGCCGACTACCCCGCAAAACGCCGCCGGAAGACGAATAGAGCTGCCGGTGTCAGTCCCGGTAGCGAAAGGAGCCATCTCTAGGGCCACGGCCGCCGCTGAGCCACCAGACGAGCCGCCTGGCACCCGGGTTTTGTCATGT
>DATHNF010000047.1:0-8711 GCA_035486285.1 Verrucomicrobiia bacterium
TCGTATTTGACTATTACCAAAACCAAGTGATCGCCTATACGTATCCCTCTGAGTTGTTGGGCCAAGAGAAAAATACAGTGTATGTTAACCAGAACAGCGAGATTTACAAATGAAGCTACTATACATTGTACCCATGCTCAATGAACAAGGCGGTATACAGCAATTTGCCAAGGAGCAGAGAAAGTTCTTGAGTAAGAGCTATAGCATTAAAATGTCAGATTGGTACAGTCCTACTCGTCTGAGAGACGAATTAGTCTATAGAAAGCTGCCAGGTGCGTTGTCCCGGAGAGTCTTTGAGCATAGACATCATGGTGACTTCAATGGTGTATTGATGGCGCCAGCATTAGAAAGATATGACCTCGTTCATTACTGGCTTGTAGATGCGGCAATGGCATACCCGAACAAGCCAGGCATTATTAGTTGTTACGGGATAGAGATTCTTACTAGTTATGTGAGGCACCACCGAAAAAAAAAGTTTTTAGACGCGTTAAGTAATGCTGTAGCTATCCAAGCTTGTAGCAACTTTACTAAAGAATATCTAGTAGCAAACTATGCTATCAACCCAAGAAAAATAACTGTTATCAATCCTGGGATTGACCTCGAGGTATTTAAATTTAATAAGAAGCCTGCTAATGATAAAATTCATATAGGTACATTGACACGTTTCGTTAAGCGCAAAAATGTTCCCAGCATAATCAAAGCTTTAAAGATCTTGCAGGAACAATACAGTACTAGGTTTGTATATTATCTTGCCGGAGACGGGCCAGAAAGAAAGCGTATCTTGAGTGAGCTTAAGCGGGCAGGAATTGAGCATAGATACTTCGGTAGGATTAGCGAAGCGGATAAGCTCAAGGCCTTCTATCCATTGCTTGACTTGTTTGTGCTTCCTTCGCTGCAAACTGCAACTGACGTAGAAGGTTTCGGTATTGTTTTCCTAGAGGCAAATGCGACCGGCGTGCCCGTAGTTGCAGCTAATACGGGCGGGATATCGGATGCGGTAAAATCTGGCATATCTGGAGAGTTTGCAGATCCAACAAGTCCCGAAGATATTGCCAAAAAAATGCATCAGATTTTGAATAGCGATAAAGATTACAGGAACTTAGCCCGGCAATGGGCCGAACGCTTCAGCCAAAAGAACACGGCTATGCAGTTTCAGAATCTTTATGAAAGAGTTGCCCGGCAGCCTAAGTAATGAGCGCGCTATGCTTCTTGTAGTAAAAAAATAGCCCGGTATATGAGCAAGCAACAAACACTTCACAGAGCAAGGCAGCTACTCCTAGTGTTACCAAGTTTGTCGTGATTCTCATCCCGATGTACGAAGCGCTTATTTGTATAACTGTCCCTATGGTTGCCACTATAACGACGGGCTTAATACGTCCATGCACACGTAGGACGGTACTAAATAAATAGCTAGCTATTTTTGGCAGAGCGGTGATACTGAAGAAAAAGAGCATCCAATAACCGCGTTCCGCATAGGCTTTTCCGAATATCGACAGTAACTCCCAGCCTGAAATAGTAAGTGCTGCAACGCCCACAAACACAAGAGGGCACATTAGCCTTGCCGTCTTTCGAAGTGATTGATCTAGCTGTTTGCCATCTGAGGCTGCTTCAGCAAAGAACGACTGGCTAGTAGCTGTAAGCACTATGTATATTAGACCCGGAAACATAGAGGCAATATAGTAGTAGGCTGCGGATGGCCCCCCCAGTATTCTCAGGATCATAGTTGGCAGAACTGCTGTTGGTAATCCCCCGCTTACATTAGAAACGTATGTTCCAAAGGTGTAAGACCCCATTCGGCGCAGGTCTTTCTTTGATAGGTTGACTCTGTACTTATACCCAATTTGTGCTCGCATAAAAATGAAACACAAGCCTACGCCGAACACCATAGCTATGATCTGTGAGATTAATAGACCGTTGTAGCCATAGGACTTCATGAAATACAGTAGCGGTAACCGGATTACGCCAAAAACAATACTGGCAATCAAGATATATTGCGTGCGTCTATGTGCAATGAAAATGCTATTTGTAATTGTGTTCCAAGTTGTCGCTATCACTAAGATGCCAAACGCTAGCATCCACCACAAAGACGAAGTTAAGAAGCCTAATTTAGGAATAAGAATTGGGATGAGTGCTAGATAAACTATACTTGATAATACAGAAAGAATAGCAGTGAAATTCAGCGCTGTATGAGTTCTGGACTCTGCCCTGTTGGAGCCTGGTATAAATTTTATAAGTGCATAGTCAAAGCCAAAAAAACTGAGGGTAGCAAGTAGCCCCACGGCTGTAATTATAGCGCTCACAATACCAACGTCACTTGCCGAATAGGTTCTCGCAGCAAATGCCCAAAAACCAAGGCTAAAGGCAGCAAGGGCAGCAGTATTCGCAATTAAGAAAATAGAATTACGGTAGAGGCTATCATGCATAAAGTGCCGATAGGTCTTTCTGATAATAAAGGCCATTTTCTTCACCCCTATAGTTTATCTGTTTCTTGTCCCCGCTACCAGCATAACCAGTTTCTAAATGGGAAGGACCTAGTTAACTAAGTAAGGCGCTACTTACTAAAGATGTGATTTAATTACTTAATGAGAAGAATGCTTCTACTTCGTGGCTCACGAAAAATTATGTATGCTGGAATATTGCTGATAATTCTAGCTGTAGCTGTAATCTTCTATTTATTTTTTTCCTCAAGCCCTTCGTCACTCAGTGAAAATAAGTATTTTCAGACTCAAACTGGCGCTGGTATATCCGTAAATGGCATAGGTGGTGACTCTGCCAAACAGCTAAATCAAAAGTTTGCTGATATATCTAAGCTTGGGTTCACTTGGGTGCGCTTAGACATTGCCTGGTTTAATGTGCAGCCTCACTCTTCACGATCGTCGATGTGGGGATCATATGATGTAGATGTGCGAATTGCAAATCAAAACCACCTCAAGGTACTAGGCATTCTTGACTATGCCCCCGCTTGGGCTGCCCAAAATGGCTGTACCAATCATGGGGGCTGTGCTCCGAAAAGTCCAGCCCAATTTGCGCATTTCGCCGCCGATGCTGCGGGACACTACAAACAGAGCATACAGGATTGGGAGATTTGGAACGAAGAGAACATCAGCCAATTCTGGTCACCAGCTCCAAGCGCCAAACAGTACGCTAGTGTGCTCAAGCAGAGTTATAAGTCTATCAAAGCTGCGAATCCGGCGGCTAAGGTGATTCTTGGGGGTATGGCAGCAGGTGACAATCCTGCTAACAAGGAAGTGGATGCTGTTACATTTTTGCAGCAGCTATACCAAGACGGTGCTAAAGGATCATTTGATGCTGTTGCCTACCATCCGTATACCTATCCTCGCACATCATTTGATGTAAATACTCCTTGGAATAAGTTGGTTAGTCTTCGTGGTGTTATGCAGGCACATGGAGATGGGGACAAGCAAATCTGGATAACAGAATACGGTGCTCCGACTAATGGGCCGGCAGGTAGCGGCTTCGTTAGTGAGGCCGCCCAGGCTCAAATAGCTCGTGATGCTTACGAGTCTGCGCGAAGCAAGCCCTGGATCGGCCCCTTCTTTTGGTATACTTATCAAGATCCAAGTACGAGTCCATCGACTAAAGAAAACTTCTTCGGTATACGCCGGGCTGACGGTACGCCTAAGCCAGCCTACTATACTTGGCAGCAATTACTTACTCATTGATATAAGAATTGAAAAATATCCAGCTAGAGATCTGTTACTACACTGCGGCTTCGAGCCGGGCGACTCTTCTGTCGACTTGGTGGAGTTGTCGGCTCAGGTCACTGACAGCCACTTTTACGACTTTCATGTCGGATTTCAGCTCATGGACGTCAGTCTTCAAGGTAGTTATGTCTCTCTTTATCCCAGGTATATCTTTGACATATTCATGAATGGCTCTTAGCTCGTCAGCTAAGACTTCGCCTAGTACTAGTTTTCTTTCGTCGTCACTAAGGCTTTGCATGTCTATAATGATAAGCCTTTGGCCTTGGCCCAACAACCTTTATTGGTTATGTTTAAGGATAATTTAATCTGCCAAGAGCCAGCGGTAGCTGATGGCCCAGAAGACTATGGAGTAGAGGATGAAGAACAACATGCCGGCGTAGGTGTGGAAGAGGCTGAAGGCTATTTGGGGGTTGATGTAGTAACCGGCTAGGATCAGGCCGAAGACGCGGAGAATGTTGAGGCCGAAGAGGATGAGCAGCGCTGCTGGAAAGATGTAGAGGTAACGGCGGTGATTGAAGCGGCGCCAATCCAAGACGCCAATTAAGGCGTACAGCGCAGTGAATAGCGCGATTGATTCGATGCCGGAGCAGTATTGAGCGATGTCAATACCAAATTTGTTAAACAAAAGCGAGCGTGGCGGTACGATAGTCGAATGAATGCCAATGATGGCCATCAGCCAGCGAACACTATGTAAAACGATTGTTGCTAGGACTTTCCATAAATCATAGACAATATATAGGAAGCCATAGAACAGGACTGCTAGGCCCAGTGATATTATCAACTCTCGCCGATAAACTTTACTGAGCAGGCGTAAGTTGCTTGGGCCAAACGTGCTGCCCGCAGCAAAGACAATACTGGCCAGCAAGCAAGCATGTACTAACGGTGCCCAAATCGACGGATGCGCGCCACTAATTAGCTTGTCTACGCCCAGCCAGGCACCGATTAAAGCTAGCACTGCCAGGATAAGCCACACGCCATTTGCCCAGCGCCAGCGCTTTAGCTGGACGCTAGTGCTATTTCGCCATGCCAATAATAAGAAGGCTAACATACCGAACAAGAGTGCCTTGCCTGCTCCGCCATAAACCTGGAAACCGTCTTTGCCGACTAAGCCATGGCTGATAATACGGGGACCGATAGAGCCCGAGAAGACTATGAAGACGATCAAGAAGGCTGCTACTCGTGTAAGGAGTGGAGTAGCAAGCCCCTTGAAAGATATATGTTGTCTAGGCTTTGTGATCACCGGTTTAACGACGCCGCAGGGAAATATAACCTACACCACCGAGAACTGTTGCAGCAGCGCCAGTAATAAGGCTGGCTCTTGGGACACCTGCTGTATTTGGTTTTTCTGCTAGTATAAGATTTCCACCTTTAACTTCACCACTATTATTACCGCTCTGGCCCTTGTAGGTAGCTGTAACCTGAGCTAGAGCCTCATTAGGGCACTGGGCTGCCGTATACTGCACTAAGTAAGTCCCAGTGGTGTTAGTTGTGGTCTTTTTGGTATTGCTATTACAGACCACAACAACTTGTGCCCCAACAGCTATATTGCCGTTGCTGGTTACAACACCAGAAATCTCGTTAATTGTTCCGGCATAAGAGATTGCTGGTAACAGCAAAGCTACTGCTACGCTACTGCATAGTGTTATAAAGATTCTCTTCCGCACGGTAAGCGAGCTCCCTTATACCACCCTTTTAGCACAAACTAATCAATACTATGCAGTAATTACTCAGCAAATACAATACCAAAATATATTAATTCTGCTTTGTTAGCAAAAAGCTACTGCCCGTGTGCTAACGATGCAGTAGCTTTTATACTGGTTCTTAATTCTTAGTTTTGGTTGAGCTGCTTACGACGGACGATCATGAACGCGCCACCGCCCAAGAGTGCTGCGCCAGCACCAGCTACTGCGCCGAACTCTGGCACAACTGACACATTAACAATTGCTAAGTTAATGTCAGCGCCTAAACCGTTAACGGTTCCACTGTTAGAGCCGCTGCCACCACCCTTAGTGGCTGTTACGGTAGCAGTAGATCCTGCCGGGCAGTCGCTGCCGGGGAATTGCACGATGTAAGCACCAGCAACCGTTGTCCCAGATGTTAGCGTGTGGCCGTCACATAGGACGCTTACGCTGGCACCTGATACGGGGTTGCCCTTACTTGTTACAGTACCGGCAATGTCACTTGTGCCGCCTTCAGCAAATGCTGAAACCGGCAAAATAACAGCGATACCGACTGTTGCTAGAATTGATAATAGTAACTTCTTCATATCTTAACGCTCCTTTACCCTACTCTTCACCTGTAGATACTTTATAATATGTTTATCATGTAGTATGCGTCCCAAAAATGCAAGCAAAAAGTGTAATTTCATCCACAACTCTTAATCCTTTCTTAACGTCTGTAACTGGTTGCTATAATAAATATCACAATGTCACGACGCAAATTCTTTCAGGCGCTTACCTTGACGGGCTTTGTTTTCGGCTTTGCGGGGTGGGTCTATATTGTTATTAACTCTGAGGTTCATTTGTGGACGCTTGGCAAGCAGCTAACCCATTTCGCCAAGTGGCCGCATGAGGATACTTTCGGCGAAATGTGCTTCGCCGTCTCGATTGTCTGCTTCTTCGTCTACAACCTTATCAAAGACACTCCCAGTAAGCGGTGATCGCTCCTCTAGCTCACCGCCCGGCCAAGAGATTCTCCTGATATAATAAGGATAGTATGAAAACCACCGTCTTGAAGCTGGTTATATATAAAGAAGGAAAGCATTACGTGGCGCAGTGCTTGGATGTTGATGTCTCGAGCTTTGGCAAGTCAGAGGCTGAGGCCGTCAAGCATCTCCAAGAGGCGCTTGAGCTGTATTTCGAAGACGCCGACGTTACGACTATAGAGACAGCCGAATCGCCAAAACTCCGCACCTTACGTCTACAGCATGCCTAAACTATACTCCTCAAGGCATATCGTCAGCGTCTTGGAGAAACACGGCTTCATAAAAGTTGCCCAAAAAGGCAACCACGCCAAGTATCGCAAATCCGGGAACCCTGCCCTAACCGCAATTGTCCCTGCCAATAAGAAGGAAATCCCGTTCGGTACGTTCCGCTCCATTGTCCGGCAGGCCCGGCTCAAAGTCACTGATTTCAAATAACAGTATTTTAGCGGAAGATGAAACTAGCCATTAAGGCGACATAGCTCAGTTTGGCCAGCGCGTTAATGGTGAACGTTAGGACTAAGTTCTGTTTCTTGTAATAGGTGAAGGCTAGAACGGAGCCGAGGAGCAAGGCGAAGAGTGGCGCTAGAATGGTCGTAGTATTGATTGCCGTGAAGGTAAACAGCATGGCTGATAGGATGGCTGCCAGCATGGGGTGCATGGCTTGGCTGGCGCGCTGTTGGATTAGGCCGCGGAAGAGCGTCTCTTCGGCCAAGGCGAAGACGACTGCCGTCGCCGCTACCATTGGCAACGAGGTGTTGCCAAAGGCGTAGTGGTTGCGCAGCATGCCGTAGCCGATGACACCAAGTAACTGTCCAAGGACTACCATCAAGGGTAGCGCCAAGGCGTAGCCGCGCAATGTCATGCGGGTTTCGCGGAGTGGGTGGTCGAGCGTAAAGATGAAGCGATACACCAGGCCCAGAACCAGCAAGGCGTCGTAGAAGACTACTGTTTGGGCGAAGACCGTCGTCTGCGGTATGCTCAGCGCGATCATCGTCGCTACTGGGATGATGGCCACCGAGATAGCCAACTGGCGGATTGACTCGCGCCAGACAGCCAGGCCGACCAGTACTGCCAGTGCGCCAGCGTTGAAGTAAACACCAACTGTTGGGCGCCACAGCAAGGTCAGTTGGGCGATGGCCATAGCTAGGATAATAACCAGTAAGGATAGACTGTTACGGCGCAAGGGCTGTAGGCCTTTGGCGGTCTGCTTGGAGAACTTCCGGATGCGGCCCGTAGTAGTGTTGAGTGTGCCTTTGAGGTGAGTAGTGTCGACAGTCATGGCTTAGGCGCTCCCGGCCTGTTTGTAAGCGGCATATATAAGTAAACCGACGAGAACGAGGAATAGCGGGAAGAAGTAGCGTAGCTCACGGCGTTTCTTCGGTCCGGCTTCAGAATAAACCAGCTCGACGACGACCAAGGCGGCAATCAGCAGTACGGTGTTGATAAGTAAGACGGTTTGGCGCAAATTGTCAGTTAGTAACTGGGTGAGCTGGAAGAACACTGGCACTCCTACGTTTCAGTAGAAGGTATAATACTACAAACTTACATTAGCGTCAATTTAGTTTTGTAACATAAGCGCCTTAGCTGTCAGGCGAAGCAATCTTGATGTGTTCGCGGCGGACCAGGTGCAGAGCCACCCGGAAAGTTAGGATGGCCAGCGGCAGTTCAATAATAATCGCCGAGGCCAGCGCTTCGGCTAAGCTGCGGCCCCGCGCGCTGGTGATATCAAACCAGGCATCGGTTATGAGCAAAGTACTGGTAGCCGTAGCCGACATAACCAGCCATTTGGACTCCCGGTAGGCATAAAAGGCATTGAGTAGTAGCATGCAAATGATAGCGATGTCCAGGCCAACCCACGCCACGTCCCAGTGGCTGGTGAGATGCCGCGTCGGCAAGCTAATACCAAGATACACCGTCCAGGGGACCGTCAAGATCGCCAGTACGCCGTATACCCAGGCCACCCAGCGCGGCACTGCCGGGAAAATCGGAGTTGATACGTCCATGCCTCCATTATTTCATACCAAGGCAAGCACCAGCCATAGAACAGATAGCGGAGCGGGTGTATACTGTACATAAGCCGTGTAATAAAAAGGGTCTCTTATGGAAACATCCTTCCGGCGGATTTTCGCGTCGTTCGAAGTCCGCAACTTCCGGTTATATTTCTTTGGTCAAGGTCTTTCGCTGTGCGGCACCTGGATGCAATCTATCGGCCTGACCTGGCTGGTGCTCAAGCTGACTCATTCCGGCACGGAGCTGGGGTTGGTCATGGCGGCCCAGTTTTT
>DATHNF010000048.1:0-4984 GCA_035486285.1 Verrucomicrobiia bacterium
ATGCTGGAGTCAATTGGCTTGAACGTAATTGCTTTTGAGCCGGACAACCTGGCGATGGCCCGAGCTTTGGTGGCTTCGGAAGCCACCCCCCAGTTGTTGCTGGATGTTGGCAGGCGGGCCACTGACCTGGTTATTATGCTCGGCGGCGTGCCACACCTGACGCGTAGTATCCCGACCGGCGTCGAAGCCATCGTTCGAGCCGCTACTCAGAACCTCAATGTTGATGAGAAGCAGGCGGAGCAGTTTATCTTCAAGTTTGGTCTTAGCAAAGACAAACTGGAGGGCCAAGTGCTACAAGCTATCAGCGGTACCGTGGACTTGCTGACGGTCGAGATTGAGAAATCAATTAAGTTCTTCCAGACACGCTACGCCGACACCAAGATCGACCGTATTATCGTCACTGGCGGTGCCTCCGTGATGCCAGAGTTCCCGCTGTACCTGGCTAATAAGTTCGGACTCAACGTAGAGATTGGTAATGCCTGGCAGGGAGTCATGTTCGGCCGGGATCGCCAGAATGAATTATTAGCCATATCTAACCAGTTCGCCGTAGCCGTCGGACTTGCGGAGCGAACAGAATGAATAAGTTTATCGTTTATCGTTTATCGTTTATAGGTGAACCAGGCCTGTGGCGTGGTGACGACAAACAACCAGCTAGAGGCGTGTCATGATTCAACTTAACCTGCTACCTGATGTCAAACTAGAATATATCAAGGCCCAGCGCGGCCGACGTTTGGCCTTGAGTATTGCCCTGATAGTAAGCGGGGTGTCTATAGTCTTGTTGGTTTTGCTGCTCAGCATTGATGGCCTCCAGAAGAAGCACCTGAATGACCTTAACCGTGACATTGCCTCCGAAAGTAGCCAGTTACAAAGTGAACCGCAGATTGGCAAAATCCTAACCGTTCAAAACCAGCTGGAGAGCCTAACCGCCTTACACGCCGCCAAACCCGCAGCTTCCCGCCTCTTCGATAGCTATCTGAATGAGCTGACACCAGCGCAGGTCAGTATTAGTAGTTTCAATATCGACTTCACCAAGCAAACGATGACTATTACAGGTACTGCTGATGCCTTGAGTAGCGTTAACCAATACGTGGACACGTTGAAATACACGACCTATACCTCGGGTGACAGCTCTACTGCCAAGCCGGCTTTTAGTAACGTAGTGCTCAGCAACTTCGGTCTCAATACGGGAACGAAAGATACTACCCAGGCGGCAACCTACACCATAACGCTAGCCTATGATCCAAACATCTTTGACATTACGCAAAGCGTCAACTTGTCAGTGCCACACCTGGTTACCACTCGCTCCGAGCTAGACCAACCGACAGATTTGTTCAAAGCTCCACCCGTTACAGCCACAAAGGGGAGTAATTAATTATGGCTAAAGCACAGATTTCAACGAAACGCCTGGCTATCTCTAAGGCCAATGCCCAAGTCGTCATCGTCGTAGCGGTGGCCTCCTTCATATCGGTTTTCTGTCTCGTGGCTTCGCAGGCTGTCTGGAGCCAGACTCGCTACCAAGCCCGGGTTACCTCCAAGAGTGAACTAGCCCACCAAAAACTACAGAAGAATATCAAGGCTTTCAGTAGCTTGGTAACTTCTTATAAGGCTTTTGTTTCGACACCCACCAACGTCATTGGCGGCAACCCTAATGGTACCGGCGATAAAGATGGCGATAACGCTAAGATTATCCTCGACGCCTTGCCAAGCACCTACGACTTTCCGGCCCTAACTTCTAGCTTGGAGAAAATCCTAACCGCTGGGAACTTTGATGTTACCAGTATCACCGGTACTGATGATCAGCTAAACCAGCAAGGCAATACTTCTAGCCCGAATCCCACTCCAGTTCCTATGCCGTTTACTTTTAGCGTCGACAATGCCAGCTACATCTCAGTGGCTCAATTAATTACGACCTTGCAGCAATCCATCCGCCCCATCCAGATAGATTCCATAGACTTATCGGGCGGCGATAGTGATATGACACTAACCGTTAATGCGCATACCTATTACCAGCCCGGCAAGAGTTTGAATATAGCCACGCAGGTAGTGAAATGAGTTACCGATTTGCCGGAGGTAAAATCCTATGAAGCAAAAAGATCTAGCACTGATCGTAGTTATTGTTTTTCTGAGCGCCATAATTTCATTATTTCTGTCCAAGGCCATCTTCGTCTCACCCAAGAACCGTGAACAGAAAGTAGACGTTGTGCAGCCGATTACAGCTGACTTCCCACAACCGGACAGCCAGTACTTCAACAGTAACTCCAATGACCCAACCCAGTTAATCACCATTGGCCAAAACGCAAATACTAATCCGTTCAACGGTACTACCACCTCGCAGTAGGCGGCGTACCCCCAGGTATAGTTATCTGGAGGATACATATGACAGACAACAGACAACAGACAACAGAACGGTCTTGCGCAGCTGATTACCACGTGGCTAGCGTTCTAGTTACTCTTTGTTATGTGAAGGGTAGAGCATGAGCGTCCTGTCAGCCGCGGCCGAGCAGCAAGTTGAAGATGTACTAGTTTCGAGCGGTATGCTAACTGCCGACAAACTTACAGAAGCACGGCAGGCTGCGGAAAAAGCCCACGTGCCAGTTATTAGCTATCTAGTGAAGAACAACTATATCAGCGACGAGCAACTGACCAAAGCCAACGCCAAAGTGACGCAAGTACCCTACGTCAACCTAACTGCGGCCCGGATTGATCCAAAAGTTCTTGGTCTGCTGCCGCAGGACATTGCTGAGCGCTATATGGCAGTACCGCTGGGGGAAATGCAGCACCGCTTGGTGGTCGCCATGCTGGATGCTGATAATGTCCAAGCAGTCGATTTCTTGAGCAATCGTATTGCCCGGCCGCTTAAGGTATATGTTGCCAGTGAAGCTGGTATCCGCCAGGTCTTGCGGCAGTACGATGCCCGTTTGGATACCAAAATGGGCAAAGCCTTTGGCACTGACTTGTCTACTGGCGCCAACGAAGCCGATGCTAGTGGTACAGACAAATCTAAAAGTTCCCATACTATTGCCAACTTGGTGGAAGATTCGCCAATTAGCAAGGCCCTGTCGGCTATTCTGGAGTTCGCTGCTCGCAACCGCGCCAGCGATGTGCACATTGAGCCGATGGAGAAGGAAGTCAAAATCCGTTGCCGGGTTGACGGGGTGCTGCGTGAAGTCATGCGTTTGCCTAAGAATACCGAGCCGGCGCTGATTTCCCGTGTCAAAATCCTAGCCAATCTTAAGATTGATGAGCACCGTACACCGCAAGATGGACAGTTTAGCATTAGGGTTGACGACAAGGATGTTGACTTGCGTATTGCTATCGCGCCAATTGTTTGGGGCGAGCAGGTTGTTATCCGTCTGCTCGACAAAAGCGGTACCTCGCTAATGCTTGAGGACATGGGCTATACCGGCCGGGCGCTGCGCACCATTCGCAAAGGCGTACTGCGGCCCAATGGCATGATTCTGACCAGCGGCCCGACCGGTTCTGGTAAATCGACCTCAATGTATGCCCTTATTCAGGAAATTAAGAACGACAGTATTAATATTGTCACACTTGAGGATCCGGTCGAGTACAAGATAGACGGGATTAACCAGATTCAGGTTAACTCCGAGGTTGGATTAACCTTTGCTACTGGTTTGCGTAGTATTCTCCGCCAAGACCCTGACGTCGTGATGGTCGGTGAGATTCGCGATAAAGAGACAGCTCAACTGGCTGTCCAGGCCGCTCTGACTGGGCATTTGGTTTTCAGTACGCTGCACACCAACAGTGCTGCTGGTATTCTACCGCGCTTACTGGACATGGGGGTTGAACCGTTCCTAATTGCAAGCACCGTACATACTGTGATTGGGCAACGTTTGGTACGTCGGATTGCCGACACTGGCAAACAAACCTACCAATCTTCACCAGCTGAAACCGAGGCGATTAGGCAAACAATCGGCAGTTTACTGCCCGCTGCGGCCGAGCAAGCGGAAGCTGCCGCCAAAGATTTAGGCTATAAAAGCTTGCCCTTGAACAACCAAACCGCTTATACTTTAACCAAGGGTACGGATAACCCCGACAATCCCGGCGGCTACAGAGGGCGGATGGGATTGTACGAGGTCTTCGAAGTATCGGAAGCAATACAGGGATTAATCATGAAACGTGCCACCAGTAGTCAGATCGAAAGAGCCGCCAAAGCAGAAGGCATGGTCAACATGCGTCAGGATGGCTACTTGAAGTGCTTGGATGGCCGGACGACGCTGGCTGAAGTTAACCGGGTGGCAGCCGAGGATATCGAATGACAACACAAATAAGCCATACGGTTGAGGCCTAGGCAGGAGAGGTGGGTATAGCATGAGCGCGCAAGGGCCAAGAATCGAAATTTTACTCGACGAAGTTATTAAGAAAAAAGCTTCTGACCTGCACCTCCAAGTCGGCTTGCCGCCAATGTTGCGAGTTGATGGTGCGCTAACTCCGGTTACCGGGGCTGACGTTTTGGACGAAGAGGCTATCGAAGCCCTGATTTTTGCCATTCTAGATGAGGACCAGAAGCAAATCTTGCTCAAAGATAAGGAATTTGACTTTAGCTTTGCTTACGGCGACCTGGGCCGTTTCCGGGTGAACGCTTTTCATGAGCGGGGTAATATGGCCGCCGCCCTGCGCCTTATTCCGAATGAGATTCTAACCATTGAACAGCTTGGTTTGCCGCCAATCGTCAACAAGTTCGCTGATTATCCGCGCGGGCTGGTGCTGGTAACGGGACCAACTGGTTCCGGCAAATCAACCAGCCTGGCTGCGCTGGTGCACAAGATTAACCTCGAGAAAGCCACCCACATCATTACCATCGAAGACCCGATTGAGTACACCCACAAGTCGATAAAGTCAGTTGTCGTACAGCGCGAAGTTCACTATGACACTTACTCCTTCAGTGCGGCACTGCGCAGTGCTCTGCGCGAGGACCCGGATGTCGTGCTCATCGGTGAGATGCGCGACCTAGAAACCATCGCCA
>DATHNF010000049.1:0-5423 GCA_035486285.1 Verrucomicrobiia bacterium
GCGATTGGCCTCAGGACCGACATCGACATTGCGGAACAGGTGAAGGTCAAGCATGCCACCCTGCGTCCAGACACCAAGAAAGCTACAGTTACGGTCAAGACCGGTAGCAAAGTACATAATTTCGAATTTGAACAAGTTGCTCTCGTCGTTGAAGCCCGCGTCGAAGAGTTATTGGAATACGTCGATAAGGAACTACAAAAGATCAAACGTTCCCGCAAACTTCCCGGCGGCGTTGTTCTAACCGGCGGCACGTCCAAACTCCCCGGTATTGCGGACTTCACCCGCGATAAGCTCCAGCTTCCGGCCCGCATTGGCAAACTCCAAGGCGTGGGCGGTCTGGTCGACACTGTCGAAGATCAAACTTTCGTTACCGTCGTTGGCTTAATGCTCCTAGACATGCTCTTGCTGCCATCACTACCGCCTACTTACAGCGGCAAGGCTACCCAAAGCACCAAAGCCTTACTGACCAATGTCTTGGGCCGTTTCAAGCGCTAATGGTTCAAGCAGCCTTGGCCAGGGCGTCACGCTTACAGTGGCGAATACAAAATTATTGAACACGTTCGACACCGGCCTAAGCATTTTCTCCGTTCGCACACATTAGTAGGTGGCGGGCGTAGAAGCCCAGAATAAGCCAAAAACACCCGGACAAATTTGTTGAACTTACACCGAAGCTAGCGTATACTACGGAACATAAATCTAGGTTTTGAGGGAATAAAATATGCCACAGGTCGTTGAGCCAGCTATCGAAACATTCGCGCAGATCAAAGTAATTGGCGTCGGCGGCGCGGGCGGCGCAGCCATCAACCGCATGGTTGAGGCAGGCATCGAGAATGTCGAGTTTATCGCTATCAACGCTGATGCCCAAGCCTTGCATCACTCCAAAGCCAGCAAGAAAATCCACATCGGCAAAGACGCTACCCGCGGCCTTGGCGCTGGTGCCGACCCGACTGTTGGCGAGCAGGCCGCCGAAGAATCCCGCGAAGAAATTCGCCAAGCTATCGAAGGCGCTGATATGGTCTTTGTCACTATTGGTGCTGGCGGCGGTACTGGCAGCGGCGCGGGCCATGTGGTTGCTAAAATTGCCAGTGACATGGGTGTGCTGGTTGTTGGCTTTGCCACCAAGCCGTTCGCGTTCGAGGGGGAGAAACGTCGCAAGAACGCTGAGTCTGCCATCGAAAAGCTGCGCGGTTCGGTCGATACGCTGATTATTATCCCCAATGACCGGTTACTACAGACTATTGACCGCGACACGCCACTTCTGGAAGCTTTCAAAGTAGCTGATGATGTCCTGCGCCAAGGCGTGCAGGGTATTTCCGACTTGATTACCGTCCACGGCTTGATTAACCTCGATTTCGCTGACGTCAAAGCGGTCATGAGCAAGGCCGGCTCGGCATTAATGGGCATCGGCCGGGCTAACGGCGAGAACCGGGCTGTCGAGGCCGCCAAGCAAGCTATTGAATCGCCGCTGCTAGAAGTCTCTATCGACGGTGCTCGCGGCATCTTATTCAACGTTATCGGCGGCAATGACTTGTCGATGCACGAAATCAATGCCGCCGCCGAAGCCATCACAACCGCCGCCGACCCCGACGCTAATATCATTTTCGGCGCCACTATTAATCCCGACTTGGAAGGCGAAGTCATCATAACCGTCGTCGCTACCGGTTTTGACGCTTCTTATTTTGCTAAACGCGTCAACGAGTCCGGTACCGCCACCAAACCGACGCTCAGCACGAGCACTACAACCACCAAGCAGGACGAGAAGGCTTTGTCTGAGATCGATATGAACCTTGGCGACGATGGCGACAAGCCGACCAGCGACTTCAGCCACGACACGCCCATGCCCAATATCTGGGCCATTGATGAGGATGACAAAGCCGACGACGATGCTGATGAACCCGAAGCTGCCGATACTCAGCCCGACGCTGAAGTAGTAGCTGCCACCATGGAAGACGACCTCGACCGGCCATCTTTCCTGCGTCGCCTCAGCCGCCGCCACAAAGACGACGACAGCACCGACGACAAACCAGAAGATTCCACCCCCACCAACGAGTAGTTAAGTATGCCCGCTAGGGCATTCCTATCTTCCGCATTCAAGACAAACTGATTAATAAAGAACTAGCCTTTAGTAATGTTTGTTGCCGTGGGATGGATTTTTTGGTTCTTTTTTGCTATCAAAAAAGAACATGAGAAAAAGGTAAATAGCTAAAACTTTGTGAGCATAAGTACTGTTTGTGCGTATAGATCCTGAAATGAATTTAGGATGACATGGACCAAAAGTAAGAGTTTAAAACTACATGAAAAGTCGCAAAATTAGCCCTTGAGGATTACTTTGCCCCCTAAAAGCCTGTACTAAATAATACACCGTTAAATTGCTTGCCAAGCGCTACAGCTGGGGGTATATTAGAGGAACACACCACTATATGTGGAAAATAACAACATACGGTGTGCGCACATTAAACCGATTGGTGCCGCTAAAACTATATGGGATACGCTTGTAGAATGAATACAATTTTGTAACAAGTGCGAGCTATATTTGTTTGAAAGAGCGGCTGCAGAAACTGGAATATAGAAACTGAGTTTGAGTATTACGCGGCGAGTGAACACCGCATCAACCGGCTTCCAGGATTTGCGCTTCACATCAAGAATAAGGAGGCAGCATGAAATGCACTCAATGCCAAAGCGATGACATCAAAGTTATCGAGTCACGCGACGTGGCAGAGGGCCAGGCCATTCGCCGCCGCCGCATGTGCGTTACTTGCGGGTACCGTTTCACGACGTATGAACGTTTGGAGCGGCCACAGTTGATCGTTGTTAAGAACGACGGCACCCGTGAACTATTTAATCGCGCCAAACTACTCGCCGGACTGTACCGGGCTTGTGAAAAAACAGCCGTTACCAGCCTCGAGCTAGAAAAAGTAGTGAACGCGATCGAACAGGAACTATACGCTTGCGGCGACCAGGAAGTCCGTTCAGCTCGCGTCGGCGAGCTAGTAATGGAGCAATTGGCCCGGCTTAACGAAGTCGCCTACGTGCGTTTCGCCAGCGTTTACCGGCGGTTCAAGGATATTGCCGGGTTCGAGAAAGAACTATCGCTGGTCAAACAAGGCAAGCACATAGTAGAGGTTAAATAGCAGGCTCCGTGTGACATGTTTCATTCACCATGCTACATGGCACACGTCCGCGGCTCGCTATTTGACAGCTCGCTTCGGTTTCGAATATACTACAAGTACTTTCGAGGTCGTAGCGAGCTCACGTGAATCTATCCGTATTGAGAGTCGGATAGACCAGGGGAACTCCAAATAAAAACTATAAAACACTAAAAATCAGGGTCTTCGGCCGACGGTCAACCACCGCCTACCGAGCACCATAAAGAAAAGAGGGTAACACTATGGGACAGACAACCAGCCTAGGGATGGCACGGCTTTTCACCCCCAAAAAATCTAAGGCGTATGACCAACTAACATGGGTCAAGCGTGATTCGCTTATTAAGAATCCAATGAATGACACGCCGGTTTTCGAGCAGCGTGGCGTTGATTTTCCAGAGGGCTGGTCGCTGAATGCCATTAATATCGTGGCTCAGAAATATTTTACCGGTACACCGGGCACCAAAGGCCGGGAAAGTTCACTGCGCGATTTAATTGACCGGGTTGCCGATACGATCACCCGGCAGGGTTTGCAGGAAGGTTACTTCGAGTCTGATGCCGAAGCTGAAGATTACCGCGAGGAACTGAAGTACGTGCTGGCAACGCAGCGCGCCGCCTTTAACAGCCCCGTCTGGTTCAATATTGGTGCCGTTGGGCGCTCGCAGCAGGCCAGTGCTTGTTTCATCCTTGGTATCGAAGACACTATGCCAGCTATTCTTGGCTGGTACGTTGATGAAGGTATGATCTTTAAGGGTGGTAGTGGCTCAGGGATTAATATTAGTCCTATTAGGTCTTCGGTAGAACCTTTGGGTAAGAGCGCGGGCACGGCTTCCGGACCGCTCAGTTTCATGCGTGGAGCTGATGCTTCGGCCGGTGCTATTAAGAGTGGTGGCAAAACCCGCCGGGCTGCCAAAATGGTGATTCTGAACGCCGATCATCCCGACATTGAGGAGTTTATTTGGAGCAAGGCCATCGAAGAGCGCAAGGCCCGTGACTTACAGACCCTGGGTTGGGACATGAGCCTAGACGGCAAAGATTCGTTCAGTGTGCAGTACCAGAACGCGAATATTTCTATGCGCGTCACCGATGACTTCATGCAGGCTGTCCAGAACGATGACGACTGGGACCTTAAGGCCGTCACTACGGGCAAGACTGTCAAGACCGTCAAAGCCCGTGCGCTGTTCCGCCAGTTCGCTGAAGCCGCTTGGGAGTGTGCTGACCCCGGCATGCAGTTCGACACGGTCATTAACAAATGGCACACCACGCCGAATGTTGGCCGCATCAACGGCTCCAACCCTTGCAGTGAGTACATGCACCTCGACGACTCGGCTTGTAATCTGGCTAGTCTTAACTTGCTCAAATTCCTAAAAGACGATAATACTTTCGATATCAGGGCCTTCATACACACCGTCGAATTAATCTTCACGGCCCAGGAAGTCCTGGTCGGCTACAGCGCTTACCCAACAGAGCGCATCGCCAAAACCGCTAAGGCTTACCGCGAACTCGGTATCGGCTACGCCAACCTCGGCGCCTTACTAATGGCACTTGGCTTGCCGTACGACTCTGACGAAGGCCGCGCCATTGCCGCCGCCATCACCGCACTGCTAACTGGGCAATCCTACGCTACCAGCGCCAAAATTGCTCAGCGGGTTGGTCCTTTCGCTGGCTTCAACAAAGACCGTGAAGGCATGCTGGGCGTGCTCCGTATGCACCGCGCCGAAGTCTCCAAGATTGACGCCAGCCTGGTACCCGAGGAGCTGCTCAGCGCCGCTGCCAGCGCTTGGGACGAAGCAGTCGAGCTTGGTGAGCTATACGGTGTTCGCAACAGTCAAGCCAGCGTTTTAGCACCAACCGGTACTATCGGTTTGATGATGGACTGTGACACCACCGGCATTGAGCCTGACCTTGGCTTGGTAAAGGTTAAGAAACTGGTTGGCGGCGGTACCATGAGCATCGTCAACCAAACCGTGCCGCGAGCCCTGAACATTCTCGGCTACACCAAGGCGCAGATCGACGACATCATCGCCTACATCGATATCGAGAAGACTATTCTCGGTGCTCCTGACCTCAAGAAAGCTCATGAGGCTGTCTTCGCTTGCTCCATGGGTGATAACGCCATCCACTACCGCGGCCATGTCAAAATGATGGCAGCTGTCCAGCCATTCCTGAGCGGCGCTATCAGCAAAACCGTCAACATGCCCGAAGAGGCAACTATCGAAGATATCGAGCAAATCCACATCGACTCTTGGAAAATGGGGCTCAAAGCCGTAGCTATTTACC
>DATHNF010000050.1:0-4153 GCA_035486285.1 Verrucomicrobiia bacterium
GGAGGAAGACTATCACATACACGCACGAACAATCAGTACCGCTACGAGCCGAACAGGCTATATCACCACCCATTCACGCGGCGCAAGCCGAAGAGTCCCGCCGCGATAATAGCCTTGCCCGCGCCGACCGGGTTAGACGTCTGCTTGACGGGCACATTATTACTAGATTTTTGCAAGAAATGCACGCTCAGGGCAGCGCACCGCCGGGTCAGTATCAAACAATCCTCCCGAAATAGCTTAGCGCGGCACGAGGTAGACGTCATCTTGGATCTCATAACCGTTGAACTCGGTTTCACTTCGTGGCACCGGCACACGGGTTAACCCACGTTTCATTTTGGCCATATAGCCGTGTACGACTGGCCGGTTTGTGCCGAAACTAACGCTGGAGTCGGCGATAGCGATACCCAATTTGGCTCCCAGCCGGTCGGCTGTTTTGTGCGTGTAGTCAAAGACCACATCGAAGAAGTCATCAACATCGACACTGTTAATAAAATTCTCGATAGGATTCAGGCCACGGATGATCAAGACTGGCTCTTCTGTCTGGGCATCGCGGGTTTCTATAAGAATAAATGAGCCGACTAGTCGGTCATTCTTACCGCCCGGGCTTCTTCTAATAGTGACTGCTGTTACATTCGGTAACTCGTCAGCAATGTTATCATACTGATTTTCCCAACAGGCATCGGCAAGTTGACCGGAGACTTCTAGCAAAAGGCCGCGAGATGGCTGGAAGACCATACCAATATTCTTTCGCTTATCGAGTTTATCGAGGGCTATGGTCAGTGAATTGACGCTGGTCAGTTTGGCGAACCTCTCCTGGGCTTCGGCAGTCTGGAAGTGTCGTTCGCTGGTCGCTTGTAAGTCCTCTATCAGGCTAATCATAGTCGCCAGGCTTTTGGTAGTCGGCTCCTCAGCTAGACTGGCTATCTTGCTTTGGATATCAAGGAAGCGCTTTTTCCGTTCGGCAGGCGGCAGACTCAGGTCAAACCGCATCAGCCGGGCGCACAAAACAGTCATAATGTCATCGCCCAATTTCTTATCCTTGGCGAGCGTCAGGAAATTGTCTTCAAGATGTTCGAGCGAATCAACACCCCTAGTCAAGACCGCTTGTAGCCCATCGATTTGGATATCTAGGCCGGCTATTGACCTGGCCTGCTGGCCGTCTCCAGCAAGCTCGGCTCGGCGCGCGCCCAGTTGCCCGACTTTATCATCCACGTACTCGGCTAAAACAGCGAGTGTGCCACCGTACAGTATTTCGCTGCTGCCCATGCTCTGGACGTGCTCGCCGGCCGCCTCTAATTGGCCCTTTAAGCGCTGATAGCGAAGGACGACATCTTCGTCAAACTCCTGTCTAGAGGCTGTATTTTTGGCATTAGCGGAATGTATTTTGTAAACCTCGCTATCGACAAATCCTTCTTTGGGCAGATACTCTTCGAAGCGCTCGTAAGCCCGTCGCACTGCTTCGGGGAAGCCGTTGTGTGAATAGCTACCCTCATTTGCCCGATAACAGTCGCGCATCAAGTCTTGAATCCGCTCATTATCTAGTGCTAGGCCAAGAGTTGCTTTGTCGGGGTTTAAGAGGCGGCTCTTGAGCGAACGTATAATGTCCAAGAACTGCCGCACGCCTTCTTGACCCGTCTTTGCCACTCCGAGTGACCGCACCATTTCTGCGCCCTCGAGATTGCCTCCACGCAGTGCTTCCAGCTCGTCTATTAGTTCAGGTGACAAGAAGTCGCCAGCAGCTTCGATAATTGCTTTCCAGTGAGCGTGGTGGCTAGCGTAGGCGATATGACCCTGCAGCTCGCCGAGCCTATCCATACCGATCGTACCGTTCTTGAGAGCGGTGAAGACGAGATCACTCGGTATCTTCAAAGCAGCTCCCAGCTTGTCGATTTGGGCTGTGTCTAGGGCAAACACGTCCTCAGTAGCCAATATATAATCCGCTACGGCTGACTTATCGATCGTTTCAAACATGTAGATGTTCTCAAGAAATTCTGCCAGCCCGCCGGCCCTAATACAGCGCATCACAAACTCCTCGGTTTCAGGAATCTTAAATCCTGCGAAGTTGCCCAGAACTTTATCCCCTGCTTCCCGATCAATCAAAGCCTCGGCGATCATGCGTTTGTTTGTGAAAGCGCCAATGTTCTCGGCGACTTGGCGCTGCCAGCCCATCTCAATGAGTTTTATACCAGTGCTGTCTTTAACTTTCTGGAAACGGCTTAGGTTATGGGCGATGGTGCGATACTCTCCAGCTTCAGTCATGTGTTTTAACAGCGTTGCTGGCCGCAGTCTCAAATCCTCGAAGCTACCAACCAAAAAGGTAAACGCTTCATGCTCAAATAACGCGTCAATAACAGCGTCTTTGTCCGTTCCCTCGAAATGTTTGAAGATCACAGCGATGACTTCTGGATAGCTCTCTTCGATTAAACGCAGTGCCACCTTGGTCGGATCAGTGAGTTTAAGATAGGGCAGCGCGCACCGTAATGAATAAAAACTATCTTTGTCCATCAGTCGCAGTGCGATTTTCTGGTGATACGCCGGACTAACCTTTTCGATATGAGAGGCTACCTCGTCACCATAATCGTTTTCGAATAAGGCATTGATAAGCCTGGCTTGAGTCCCTGGCTTAAATATGTCAAAACGCTCCGCTACATACTCGCCGTAACCACCAGCTATTATCTTCATAGCTGTCTCTAGACGATGCGCTGGCTTAAGTCTTTCCAAGTTGCTGGCCACAACTTCCTCGCAGTCTGCTTCAAGGAGGAAATCAACGGTGGCACGCTGCTGCGCGGGAGGCAACTTATCGAGGTGGGCAGCAACTTCGGCCTGGTAATCGTTCTCGATCAGAGCATTTACAATAGCTTGATCATTGTCACCATAGGCGTGCCGCAATAAACGAAGCCGCAGCTGCAACTCTGTGTCTGTCGGCTCCATAGCCGCGAAATGATCTTCCGCTGCAAGTTCGTCAATGATCTGGCTTGCTGCCGGAGGCTGGGGCAGGGGTTCCGGCTGTGTGACGTCAGTTGCCTCCAGCACGAGGTTCCCTAGAATATTGTGGACTGTCTGTCTATAGAATCGATTGCTTACTTCTTCGGCCTGGAGCTGGTTGTATATTGTCTGCAGTTCCTGGACATCTTCGATAGTGATGTCTGCCAATGCCTGGCCATCCAAGTATAAAGCCGCGGGCCTGTCTTCTGGCGGTTCGACCAATGAAGCCAACGCCAGCGCACCAATTTCTTGGACGCTCGGTCCAGCGGCCGGCGATGCGTATTGTTCGTAATGGGGGGGGGTGCCATAAACTCTTGCTCCTACTTGCTACCAATATCCGCAAGTAATCTGAATATTGTATAACATAATTCTATAAAAAGGAATACTATGTTTCAATATATTTACTTCACCAATACCATACTTGATTATATCGTAGTGATTATGACTTCATAAACTGTCAATTTACCTCTTGACCAAAGCACTGCGGGTACTGTATGATAGCTTGAATGGCTTGACGGTGGCTCTCTATGAGTGTCTCTGAAAACGGCCGTTCAGTACGTTAAAAATTGAGTAGTGCAAATCAACGTTAGTTCATTTTTGAACTGTTTTAGAATAGTCAGTTTGAACTGTTGGAGCAATCCAATAGATCAAATGTTCGACTGAAGTTTAGGCAGATTCTTTTTTTTGGAGAGTTTGATCCTGGCTCAGGATGAACGCTGGCGGCGTGCCTAATACATGCAAGTCGAGCGGTAAGGCTTCCACAGATTATTTAACCAGATAAGTCCCGCGATACGCACAAGCGAATCGTACGGGATACTGTCTGCAGCGATGTTTACTAGGCTAGTAAACATGGTTGAATAATGCGTGGAAGTACACGAGCGGCGGACGGCTGAGTAACACGTAGGAACGTACCCCAAAGTGAGGGATAAGCACCAGAAATGGTGTCTAATACCGCATGTGATCTTCGGATGAAAGCTTCGGCGCTTTGGGAACGGCCTGCGCATGATTAGCTTGTTGGTGAGGTAAAAGCTCACCAAGGCGACGATCATTAGCTGGTCTGAGAGGATGATCAGCCAGACTGGGACTGAGAACGGCCCAGACTCCTACGGGAGGCAGCAGTAGGGAATTTTCCACAATGGGCGAAAGCCTGATGGAGCAACGCCGCGTG
>DATHNF010000051.1:0-4787 GCA_035486285.1 Verrucomicrobiia bacterium
CTGTTTCTGGTGATCAAGCAGTAGATGCCGAAGGTGATACCACCGCTTCCGACATGTCCGTCAAACAAACTCCCGAAGAAGTTGACGCTGATGCCGCCAAGCAAGCTGAACATGAAACAGCAATTCAGAAGCTGGTCGATAGCAGGCAATATTCCTTACCTATTAATGCTGTTGAGAAGCGCCGCACCAAACGCTTCGTTGTCCTCGGCATCATCCTTAGCTTGGTGTTAGCTGTTGCCTGGGCCGATATCGCCCTCGACGCCGGCCTCATCCACCTCCACGGCATCAAACCTGCCACGCATTTCTTCTCGAACTAAGTTCATGCTTGTGTGATTGTGCCTATGTAAGTTACAACAGTTTTGAGACGGTTATTTTGCTAAAATGGTAAGGTGTACGAGCTCACTCATGTTTCATCATTCGAGCTAAAAATCATCCTATCTTGGTCAAAATTAACCCAGCTATCGTCGCCATACAACCAGTATGGCTCCTCAACCTGGATTAATTTTGACTCAAGCTATGATAATTTCGTAAGAAATGATGAAACATGAGTGAGCTAGACCAGTTACTTGAGGGATTGAATCCGGAACAACAACGGGCAGTGGAAACCACTGAAGGGCCGCTGCTCATTCAGGCTGGAGCGGGATCGGGCAAGACCAAGACATTGACCCATCGGATCGCCTACTTGATTGCTGCGCGCAAAGCCACGCCGTTTAACATTCTGGCGGTTACGTTTACGAACAAGGCGGCCAAGGAGATGCGTGAACGGGTAGCACACCTGTTGGGCCAGAATGCCGATAACCGGGGGTTTATGCCATATATGGGTACTTTTCACGGTATCTGTGTTCGGTTGCTCCGGCAGGATGGCGAGAGTGTCGGGATTCCGCGCAGCTTTGTTATTTTTGACGAATCCGATCGCCAAGCAGCGGTTAAGCAAGTTAGTAAGCAGTTGATGATTGACGAAAAGACTTTTCCAGCCCGAGCGCTCAGTAGTCTTATCAGCAGTGCCAAGAACGAAATGTTATCACCAGAAGCATACGCTAGCACGGCCAGCACGCCAGCCCAACAAACTGCCGCCAAGGTGTATCCGCTATACCAGCGGTCCTTGCGCGACGCTTCGGCGCTGGATTTCGACGACCTCATTAACCGGACCGTCCAAATGCTGACCACTCAGCCGGAGATTCGCGAGAAATGGCAGCAGCAATTTAAATACATCATGATTGACGAATACCAAGATACCAACGCGGCCCAATACCAATTAGTTAACATGTTAACTAACGAACATAAGAATATCGCCGTAGTGGGTGATGACTGGCAGAGTATCTATAGCTGGCGGGGCGCTGACTTCCGTAACATTCTGAAGTTCGAGAAGGATTTCAAGGACTGCACCATCATTAAACTGGAGCAAAACTACCGCAGCACCAAGAATATTCTCGATGCTGCCCACGGTGTTATTACCAAGAACGCCCAGCGTAGCGATAAGCAGCTATGGACTGCTGCCGGTGATGGCTTGCCGGTACAGCTGGTCCAAGTTGGCAACGAGCGGGCCGAAAGCGAGGCTATTATCCGGCGTATACGGAACGGCGTTGACAGTGGCCAGCGCCAGTACCGCGATTTTGCTGTCTTGTACCGTACCAACGCGCAGAGCCGTTCTATCGAAGAAGGCTTTGTCCACTACGGTGTGCCATACCGGGTGGTCGGCGGCGTCCGCTTCTATGACCGCAAAGAGATTAAAGACTTACTGGCCTATCTGCGGCTCATCTTCCAGCTTGAAGACCAAGTTAGTTTTGAGCGCATCGTTAACATACCGGCACGCGGGGTGGGCGCTAAGAGTCTGCAGAATTTTCTGGCTTGGCGACAAACACGGCAGAGTTCGTTGCTCCAGGCCCTGCAGCAGGCAGAGGAGTGCGCCGAGTTAACACCTAAGGCCCGCCAGTCCCTGAGCGAGCTTGGCGATATTCTGGCTAGTTTGCGGACGGTGAGCGAAGACGCGACAGTGGCTGGGTTGATTGATTCGTTATTGCGAAGGATTGATTATTTGCACTATCTTGATGATGGCTCACCGCAGGGCGAAGCTCGCCAGGAAAATGTTAAGGAATTGTTGAGTGTTGCCCAAGAGTACCAGGATGCGGGGTTGGCTGGCTTCCTCGAAGAGGTGGCCTTGGTGAGTGACTTGGATAGCGCTGACTTTAATGGTGACGCGGTGACGCTGATGACGCTACATGCTGCCAAAGGTCTAGAGTTCCCCGTAGTTTTCATGACTGGCTTGGAGGAGTCAATCTTCCCGCATTCCCGAGCCTTGTATGACCAGAATGAAATGGAAGAAGAACGGCGCTTGTGCTATGTCGGCATGACCCGTGCCCGCCAAGAACTGTATATGACGTATGCTGCCAGCCGGCTCCTGTATGGCGGGCTGCAGCACAATCCGCCGTCACGTTTTCTCAGCGAGATCGATGGTAATTTCCAGGCCGATACCGGGAGTCAGGGTTATAGCCCTCAGACTTCGAGCGATTCGTTATTCGTTGGTGGGCAGCCGGTGGCAGCTCCAGATGAGCCGCGCTACGTTCCTGATCTTACTGAAGGTGATAGTGTACGCCACCAGATCTTTGGTATGGGTACGGTCATGGAAATTGACGGTGACACCGCCGTTGTATATTTCAAGGGTAAAGGTACCCGGAAGTTGAATGTCAGCTTCGCGCCTCTGGAGAAACTATGAAGAGACTATGGCAGCGGGCAGGCACTGCGACTTTTTGGCTGGCTTGGCCAGGTCTTTGGCTGTATCTGCGCTGGAGCCGCCGGGCACGAGTGCTAGTAGTCTGCGAAGATAGAGTACTGCTGGTCAAAGGCTGGCTGAGCGACGGCAGTTGGGAGTTACCAGGCGGCGGCCGCCAACCAGGCGAAACATCACTCCGGGCCGTGCGGCGCGAACTGCGCGAAGAGACAGGTATTGATTTGCCAGACAAAACTTTCGCGCTCCATGGTGCGTCTACTTTTCGGAGCCATGGCCTCAGTTTTCGCTATGATTTATTTATTGCCAAAGTTACTGAGTGCTTCCCTATTCGCCAAAGGCCACTCGAAATTTCCCAGGCTGGCTGGTTCAACCATTCCGAAGCCCGCCAGCTGAAGCTAGGACCGGACGTGGTAGCAGCGCTGCGTGTCTGGTCGTCATAAGGTGTTTTTGCTACAATAGAGCGCAGGCCGCGCAAGGGGTTGATAAGAGTTTGCCGCAGTTGAGAACCCCGAGAACGCCGTCTGGATTATGCGCAGAAAACTAGAAAGATTTAAACTAAAGCTCATCCGTTATCGCCGGATATGGCTACCCCGTCGTATCCGCAAACTCAAGATCGTTAGCCGCCACCCTTTCGCCGTGCCGGTGATAACCTTCGCTGTCTTGCTGGTCGTCAGTGCTGTCGTCGTCGTGTTGCTTAACCGCTACGATACTCCGGCGTCTAACGCGTACGTGGTGATTATTTCACATGATCATATAGAACAAACTGTACCAAGCCGTGAACCGACAGTTGGTACTCTGCTCGCCAAGCTGCACATTACCTTGGGTCAGGGCGACGTGGTCGAACCGAGTCTTACTACGCGGATTAACCAAGACAAGTTCCGTATTAATATTTATCGGGCGGTACCGGTAGCAATAGTCGATGGCACTAACACAACGTTTACTTTTAGCGCTGCTACCACGCCCCGGGCTATTGCCGAACAGGCAGGTATTAGTTTGTATCCCGAGGACGAATTGACTACCTCGCCGACCAGTAACTTCGTTAGCCAGCAGGCTGTTGGCGAAACGGTGACTATCAAGCGCTCCGTGCCAATCAGCCTAATTCTGTACGGTGTGCCGACGGTTACCCGGACCCACTCTGATACGGTGGGCCAAATGCTGGCAGAGAAACACATTGTCCTGCGTAACGGCGACACCGTCCAGCCGGTCGCCAATACGCCAATTACCGCCAATCAGCAAATCTTCATCCTTCATAAGGGTACTAAGATCGCTACCTCCACCCAGCCGATACCCGCGCCGGTACAAACTATTAATGACCCGACACTGACCGTTGGTACGAGCGCCGTTCGCCAGCAGGGTTCGCCAGGCGTACTACTGATCACCTACCAAGTCGACGAAAAGACTGGTGCCCAGACCCAGCTCCAATCAGTCCAACTGCAACCGCCGGTTACCGAAATTATCGCGAAAGGTACCGCCCCAGTACCTGTCAGCAGTAACTTGGCAGCCTGGCTGGCCGAACTCCGTGACTGCGAATCAGGCGGCAATTACCAAGATGACACCGGAAATGGTTACTATGGTGCTTACCAATTTAGCGTTGGTACCTGGGACACTTTAGGCACAGGCTATGCTACGGCTAATCTGGCGCCACCATCTGTTCAGGATGAAGCAATTGTCAAGAACACTAATAGATCGGGCGCCGGATTAGCTGGTCAAAATCCCGGCTGTTACTACAGGACTGGTATTTCGGCCTTCCCGCCGAGCCAATAGTATGGCCGATCAACGACCACCTAAGAAATCGCTTGGCCAGCACTGGCTGTATGACAAGACGGTTTTGGCTGACATAGTGCGCAGTGTCGATATACAGCCAAATGACACGGTTTTGGAAATCGGACCCGGTTTGGGCACGCTAACCGCTGAGCTGGTGCAGTCGGCCAAGCGGGTAATTGCCGTGGAATTTGACGAAAGATTAGCCGCTAACTTAGCGAGCCGACTCAAAGCCGCAAACCTACAAATAATTTCCCAGGACATCTTAAGTTTTGACTTTACTAGCCTATCGGCGGAA
>DATHNF010000052.1:0-3517 GCA_035486285.1 Verrucomicrobiia bacterium
ATCATAGCGCCGCCACAGCCGACGGGCCGTAAAGGTGAAGGCTGCAAGTGCAGTTCCGGCGAAGAATATAGCGCTTAGACCTGGCACGACTAGGGGGCCGCGAGTCTGGAAATCGGTCCCCGGTCCATCAACCGCGAAGAAAGTCCGGAGCCACATGCCATAGAACCAATCAGCCGTGAAGACTAGGGGACTACCCGAATAGTTCGTGGCCTGTTTGTTAGCGGCGAGGTTATAGTCGCGAGCCCATGGCCCATAGGCGCTACACTGCTTAACACTCAGGACTTTACCGCAATCCGGAACCGGATTATGGTAGCGCACCAGGTTTACCCCGTAGCGCTGGGTGAAGAGACCGACACTGAGCACTAACAAAACAAATAGCAGCCACTGCGTCCGGCGCGTCATCAAGGTCAGGCCGAAGCCGAGACTAAGCCAGAATTTATGCCAGCTGTCATATGTTCGCTTGAGCCATATGGCTACATAGACGAAAACCGCCAGCATAATTGGCAAGAAGGCGTACTTGACCAGACTCCCCAGCAGACAGAGACTTATCAGCTCGACTAGCAGCCGGGCATTAATACGCTTATAGAGCCGCAGCTCGTCGCAGAAACGGAGCGTCAGCAGCATTGTCAGCGCCGTAAGCGGCAACACCAGGTTGTCATAGTTAACTTGGGCAGCCAGCAGCGGCACGATTGGCACCAATACGAAAATTAACAAACAAGCATGCGCTACGGTCCGTGAAGCACCGGTCCGTAGTAGTAGCCGACGAAAGAGCGGTAGCCCGGCAGCGAACAGGGCGATATTCAGCCCCCGCATAACCAGCACCTGAATCGTTTGGTCATGCGTTATGGCACTCACCGGTCGGTACGGGAAGCTCATTAAATACTGATACAGGTACGAAGGGTCACGGGCTACCGCCCCATAGACGTCCGCGCCGGCTGGTTGACCGCTCCAAAACGGGCTGAGATGATGCGCGTACAGGCGAATAATGCCCAAGTGAAAATCTTCATCAAAGGCCATTGGATACCGGCCGCTCAGCGCGATCCAAGCTGCCTGCAACACGAACAAAACAACAATGCACCGAAAAAACTTAGGGCCCGCAAGCACCCTAGCAGCACGCTGGGAAAAAGGTTTTTTCGGTCGCTTCATTGGCAAGTTTCCATTCTATTATAGCCATAAAACTGTGTGAGGCCTGAAAAACACCGTGAGCGATAGTCAATCGCAAACCTTTGGGCTATTATAAGGGGCATGCAACGAAGTCTTTGGCGCCGGATTACTGCCATTACTGTTTTGGTCGCTACTATAATCATTTTCAGCTATTACTTCGCCAAACACCCAGAAGTCCGCCACCAACTATCCCATATCTCGCTCGGCACGCTCGGCAGTCTACTTGGCCTCTACTTCTTATCAATAGGGGCCTTGGCCTTGGCTACCTTAGCCACGCTCCGGATCTGCAAACTACGCATCCCTACAAGCGAAGGCCTGTTGCTAACCGCTTACTCTGCCGTTGTGAATTTCTTCGGCCCTTTGCAAAGCGGACCAGCCTTCCGGGCCGTCTATCTCAAGAAGAAGCACCATCTCAATCTTAAGACCTTCGCTGTCGCCAGTATCGGCTATTTGTTTTTCTGGGGCGCTTTCAGCAGCTTATTCTTACTCTCCGGCGTGCTGAAATGGTGGCTCATCCCACTCACCGCTCTCGGTCTGGCACTAACGTGGCTGGCAATGAAGACCAAATGGGTAGCTCCACGCCTCAAGGGGCTCGATTTGCGGGGCTGGCACTATTTGGCGCTAGCAACATTTCTACAGATAGTTTTTGTAACCATCATTTACTTTATCGAGCTACGGACAGTGGCCCCGGGTACCACCTTTGCGCACGCCATCATTTATACCGGTGCCGCTAACTTAGCTCTGTATGTCTCCTTAACTCCTGGCGCCATTGGTTTCCGCGAATCATTCCTGGTATTTTCGCGACATTTGCACCACGTTAGCGACAGCACTATCGTTGCCGCGAATATTCTGGACCGGGCCGTTTACATCATTTTGCTGCTCATCCTGGCAGTATTCATCTTTGGCACGCACGCTCGTCGCTATTTGGCTCTGTCGCAAGCCGCCGATGACGAGAAAAGTAGCAATACCATCGAATAGTCCGACTTAGCAAGTATTACAGGTATTTTTCAAGCAACCCTTTATAATAGAAGTTGATGAGAATACTCGTTATCGAAGATGAACCCAAGATCGCCCAGGCTGTTAAACGCGGGCTGGAGCTAAAAGGTTTCGCCGTCGACATGGTCCACGACGCAGACAGCGGCTTGTCATACGGTACTGATCCCGGTTATGACGCCATCGTACTGGACCGCATGTTGCCCGGCAGCATGGACGGCACCAGTCTCTGCCAAGCGCTTCGCGCCCAAGGCGTACACACTCCAATTATCATGCTGACCGCTCGCGGCACTATTGGCGACCGGGTAGAGGGGCTCAATAGCGGTGCCGATGACTACCTGATCAAACCATTCTCATTCGAAGAGCTGACTGCCCGAGTCCGGGCCTTATTACGACGACCGCCCGCCCAAGTCGGCATCCAGCTGCACGTTGACGACCTCAGCCTAGATACCGCCAACTACGAGGTCAAACGCAGCGACCAGTCCGTCAAACTATCCCACAAGGAATTCTCGCTGCTTGAGTACCTGATGCATCACCCCGGCCAAGTCATTACCAAAGACATGATTATCAATCACGTCTGGGACGAAGACGCCGACATCCTACCCAACACCATCGAAGTCTATATCGGCTATCTGCGCAACAAGATCGACCGGCCGTTTCCGGACTCCAAGCCACTCCTGCACACCATGCGCGGTTTCGGCTATAAACTAAGCGCCTAAAGAAAGCCAGGCCAATCAGATGTTTCGCTCCGCTACTTTTAAACTTACTATGTGGTACTTAGCGATAGTCATGGCTATCAGCTTGATTTTTAGTGTTCTGCTCTATCACGTCGTAACTGCCGAACTGGCTCGCGGGCTGCATCACGAAATGCAGCGCATTTCCACGCAGTTCCCGGTATTTCAGGGCGACCCGCTCCTGAAACCGGGCCCTGATTACGTCGACGACACGCACCGTATACTGCTCCGCCTGATTGGTTTCAACGTAATCGTACTCTTCGGAGCAGGCTTCTCCAGCTATTGGTTGGCCCGACGCACGCTGGAACCGATTGAAGCCGCCCACGAACAGCAGAAACGCTTCACGGCTGATGTCAGCCACGAACTTCGTACGCCCCTAACAGCACTCCGGATGGAAAGCGAAGTAGCGCTGCTCAACGACAAAACCGGCAAGCAAGATCTCCGCCAAACCCTGGCTAGCAACCTCGAAGAAGTCACCAAGCTGGAAACCTTGATTAATAATTTATTGCGTTTGAGCCAGCTGGAGGCCGACACGCTGCAGCAGCATTTCGTGGCGCTCAAGAGCACCGACATCGCTCAGTCAGCCCTCGACCAGGTGCAAAGAATCGCCGAACTCCGCAATGTCA
>DATHNF010000053.1:0-9748 GCA_035486285.1 Verrucomicrobiia bacterium
GCCGCCCGGATGTCATCTGATAATTCTGTAATCGATAGTTCTGGCACTAAAAATCCTTTCCTTAAGCGGTTAACTGCTTGAATCTGTTTAATTTGGCTTCAATACTGAGATCAAGTTGCCGGTTCGGCAAACTCAGCCGTACGCCGCCAATAATCGCCGGATCCTGCGCTTCAGTGACGGCTATCTGCTTGGCGTTAGGGTAGAGTTTCTTTACCCGGCCCATGATGTCATGTTTGACGGCAGCCGTCAGCGGGTAGGCGCTGTAGGCCAGCACTTCGACGTAGCCAGCTTCAGCCCAGTCAGCCTGGACATCGCGTAGTACGGAATCCAGCTCGTTAACCCGCCGTTCGCTTAGGAGATAAGCGGCAATTTCTTTGCTAAGTCGCATAGAAACACCACTCTTCAGGGTTTTATCGGCGATAGCACCGGCAATTTTGGTACGAGGCTGTTTCATGCCGTTTGCCGCTCCTTGAGAGCTCGCTCAATCAAGGCGGCGTCCTTCTTGGCGTCAACTTTCTCATCAATAACAGCTTCTGTAACATCAGAAATTAAGCCTACCAGCTCGCCCTCCAGCTGCTTGCGTGCACGGGCCGTGTCCTGGACTAGCCGCGACTCGGCCTCTTTTAGGATACCGGCGGCTTTGTCGCGCGCCTTATCTTCGGCTTCGTGAATAGCCTGACGGCCGGAATCCTGGGCACTGCTAATAATGGCGTCGGCTTCTTGGCGGGCTTTGTGCAATTCTTTTTCCACCTTCTTATCCAGCTCGATTTGTTCATTCTTGAGCTGTTCGGCCAACTTGACGCTATGCTCAATTGTTTCACGGCGCCGCCTCATCACATCCAGGATCGGTCCGAAGGCATAGCGACGCAACACCAGGTATGCCAGCACGAATGTAATGAGCTGGATCAGGAAGGCTTGGCCGCTAAAGCCAAGCGCGCCAATCCCCGTCGAACTTGCTCCAAAATGTGTCAACAGTACTATATTCATAGCGCTACGCGTTGGCTCCAAGTTGTATTAAGATCTGTGTCATATATCCTATAATCTCTTACTTCGCAAAGATAAATACTGATGCAAAGGCCAGCAAGCCAAAAAGCTCTACAATGGCCACGAAGATCAATGCCTGGCCAAGTAGGAACTTGGAAGCCGACGGGTTACGGCCGGCAGCCTGTAAATAATTACCGCCGACCAGGCCAATACCAATACCTGGCCCAATAAAACCGCCGCCGATCATCAGACCCTTGGCGATGACTGTTGTGTTAACTGCGTCTGCTAGTATCATAACTGTTATTTAGCTCCTTATTCTTATCTTATTATCTGCTATTACTCTAATCGCACAAAAACTACCCACTGATAGCCTCCCCATGTGTTACCTCTATTGTTTCAGGAAGCGTATCTTCGGTCAAGTCGTCGCTATGGTCATTGGCGCCATTAACGGCAACTGCCAGGTACATAACCGCCAAAATTGTGAAAATATAAGCCTGTAGGGCGTCGACTGCAACCTCGAGTAGTGTAAACGGCAGGGCAGTCAGGGGCGCGGCGATATGACCTAAGTAGGAAAAAACGGCGATAAGAATTTCACCAATAGTGACATTCAAGAAAAGTCGCAGGCTCAAACTGATCACCCGGGTGAGATCAGTCAGCATTTCCAAAATGCCCACTAAGAGGAATATGGGGTTAAGCGGGTTACCAACAAAGAAATGCTTAATATAGTGCACCGGGCCACCGGATTCACGGACTGAGGCCACATAGACGAGCAGCATAGTGACGAGCCCCAACGCCAATGTGCCGTCTAGGTCACCAGTAAAAGGCCGCAGTAGCGGCAGACTACCAGCTTTAAAGCCTTCACCAACTATTGGCAATAGTCCAAGCCAGTTGTTCAGCAGGATAAAGAAGAACAAGGTTACGAAATACGGCACGTACTTCCGGCCAATCTTCTCATCATCAAAGGCCCCCTCAACGAGATCGGTGATAAAACTAACGGCCACTTCGACATACTGCACCACGCCACCTTTTGGCTTAATAGTAACTTGATGGGCCACCCAGATCAGAAAAGCACCTATAGCCACAATACAGATCCAACCGTAGAGTATCGAATTAGTGATCGTCAACCCACCGAGTTGCCAAACAGCACCAGGAGCAATGTGCACCGTTGGGCCACTGTCCGCGACCAAGCTTAATACGTTAGCGATCATGAGCGAGCGTCCTTATGTTGGGGTGGAGACAGGGGGGCAATAAGCCGTAATTGGCGCCAGACAACGAAACCCATACCGGCCATTGCCAAAGCAAAACCCATAATTGTTAGAACCGGCAGGGTATGCAGCTTTTTGTCTAATTCAAAACCACCAACAATCGGTATAAGCACTACGAGAGCGAGTTGCCAGCTCATACTAAGTGTGGCGACAAGCAGTCCGGCAAACGGGTTATTTCCGGTAGGTGCCCCACCACTATTCACGTGAGATTGTCCCGTGCTAGGCGAGGGCGTCTTAATGGGCGCAGTCGTCTGTTTCATTCCTCTCAAGTATAACAGATGTGATGTATCTCACGCAACTCATACGACATATTTACTGCAAGAAGCTATATTTTGGATTTATTTTTCGATGTGAGGAACGTTTGATATGGCGTATTTCTGCCCGGCAAGCGTGCAGTATAGTACGCTGGAAGGAATTTTCGTGTCAGGTGCAATTCGTTGCAGATACTGGCCGCCGGAAACGTTACCGCCAAGCTTACAACTATCGCGCGGTAGTATCTGCAGAATAGGTATCGGAAGCTCAGTAGCGCCATATACCGATCCTGATAAAGCGCCCGCTAGACACATGAGACCAAACCGGTAGCGTCGGGCTTTTTTGGCAATACGCTCGTGCCGCTTTGTCGCTGCTGGTGACCGCGCCAGATTAAAAGTTTCATCAAAACGTGATCCTTCGGGACCGAGCAGCCGTTTGTCAACTACCTCCAGGCCTTCTAGTAACTCATCCTCACGCGCTATTTGCTGCGTGCTCTCGCCAGTAAGCGCAAATGGTGGCTCTTGCCAATAATAATACGCGTCGGCCGCAACCGTAGCGGAGCCAAGTACATCAACCGGTGTTAGCACGGCAGCTGGCACAGCCACCTTAGCCTGCCTCTTAACTATACATCCGCTCGCGCACTTCCGGAGTGAAGGCCACCTCGTCTTCGCGTACCGACTCTCGTGCATCAAGCCATCTTTCAATTCGTCGCGCCATAGTACTGCTCCTACACCTACGTTATGGTAGCCATAATACACTTCTTGCAAAGAGCAACCAAAAGCACTTTGGAGTTCTGGCCTCCGCTTCTGCTTTACAAAGTATAGTGCTATGATAGAAACATGAGCGATTCACCTGTTATTGTCTACAGTGCCAGCTGGTGCGCCTTTTGTCACGCCGCTATGGAATATCTTGATAAGCTAGGCGTCAAATACACTGATAAGGACGTCGAGAAAGACCCGGCCGCGGCCGTGGAAGCCACCGACAAATCCCAGCAACGCGGCATCCCCGTAATTGACATCGCCGGCACGATTATTGTCGGCTTTGACCGGCCCAAGATTGACGCCGCCCTCAAAACCCACCATTTAACCTAACATTAAGACTGGGGCTTAGGTCTTTCGGCAGGGTGCTGTCTTAAGAAATCCTCAACAGCCCTGCCATCCCAAAGTCTGCCCGCAGCTTCAGCTATCTCTTGGCGGCGCGCCTCGTCCAATGCTTCGCCTTTTGCAGGTTCTTGGCCAGGCAGCCCCAGATCTCTCCTTGGCCCTGCGCCAAAACCTACCGGTCTGGCGGAAGGTTTAAAACTTGGCTCTCCTTCGTACCGCGATTCGCCGGCACTATACCTATCAATGGACTCATCCCGGCCTAATTCCATACCGCTGATATTCATACCTTTACGGTAGCATACTGTAAACTGAAACTACATGGCGTTTGAGGATTTCCAGACTAAGGATTCAGTGGTAGTTGTCTACACTGGCGAAGGCAAGGGTAAGACAACAGCTTCGCTGGGGCTTATGACGCGGGCGCTCGGTAACCGCTGGAAAGTAGCGTTTATCCAGTTGATTAAATACTGGGGAGTGAGCGAACATGTTTTTATCCGTGATATTCAGCCGCTATTTAGGGATCAATTGTATTTTTATAAGGGTGGCAAAGGATTTTACCAAGCTGGCGAGCTGAGCGAGCAACACATCACCGAGGAGCAGCACCAGCAAGCTGCCGAGGCGACCTATCAAGAAGCCCTGAAATGCGTTTCTAGCGGCAAGTACGACCTGGTAATCTGCGACGAGATAAACAACGCCGTCCACGATGGCTTATTGAGCGAGAAGCAACTGGAAAAACTCATTACCAGCCGCAGCGCCCAAACCAGCCTCTGCTTGACCGGCCGCGATTTCCCCCCGGCACTACTCAAATATGTCGACATCGCCACCGACATGCGCAAGATCAAACACCACTTCGACGACAAATTCCTGGCCAACAAAGGCATCGATTTTTAGGCAGCTCGCTCGAATCCCAGGTGTCGGCTCATAACCTGCAGCTTGAGCTTGCGGCGGGCAGTTTCTTTGGCCGCGCCGTTGCAGGTAGTGCCGCCGATATTTTCTCTTCTGACTTGGCGTAGATACAGATCTTTTCTATACGCCCACTCCGACGCTATGTAGTCCCGCTCTTCGGCGTCTTCAAAGCCATCTCCCGCGCGATACTGTTCATAACGCCGCTCGTATTGATCATATGACTGCAGCTGGTATTTCTTGCCTTCGGCAGCCGATGCGGTTGTCAGTATGGGCGTGTACTGATCAACAAGAGCACTGGCTCTCAGCGCGCTCCCGCAATCTTCACAGGGGTGCAGGGTAGCCGACGAAACTCCAGTCACCGCCTTTATTCTGTCTCGGTTAATAGTAGCGGCAACGACCAGAGCGCCTATCCATTTGAAGCCCTCCTCTTCAGCCCGGATTAAGATGTCCATCTCCGCACAAACCTTCGACACCTCGACGTCATACGGCTCACTGTCTTCCTCGCGTAGCTTGGCCTTGTAGTTACCAGACGTATAGACGGCGCGGCGCGACCGACCGGGCGCGGGATCGTAGGCAACTGCTGACGCACCGACCCAAAAGCCCCGATATGATTTTGCCAGCGTGACCGCTCCTTGGCGGCTTCTCATAAAGAGCTCAGGGATAGAGCCGATAGTATCCGCGTGCGGGTCTAATCTCCTAAAGTCGAACGGTCCCTGTTCGACGCTTTGTATATCTGTTATAAAATGCTCTTCAGCGTCCTGCGACAAATCCTCAACATGCATGGTGAGCTATATTTTAAACTTATTTTACTGTTTTTCAAGATATACGATTGTCAGACACGGTCTTACGGCTATACCGGCGGCAGATAATTCGGTCCGGGCAAGAGCCTGTCTGTATGGTTTGGTAGAATGAAACCATGCGTGAACCACGACTCTATCTTTTCATTGGCTATCCCGGGGCGGGCAAGACGACTATTGCCCAAATTATCGCCCGGGCAACAGGGGCAGAGCATCTGTGGGCCGACTTCGAGCGGCACATCATGTTTACTGACCCAACTCATTCGCACGCCGAGAGTGTTGCCCTTTATGAAGCGCTTAATAAACGTGCCGAAGAGCTTTTGGCTGAGGGCAAGGGCGTGGTCTTTGATACAAATTTTAACTTCTACGAAGACAGGCAGAAACTACGCGCCGTCGCCGACAAGCAACATGCCCAAACTATCATTATCTGGGTTACCACACCTAAGGATGTCGCCGAAAGGCGCGCCATTCACGCCGAAGTTACCCGTAATGGCTATGATTTCGTAATGAGTAAACAGCAGTTCGAAGATATCGTTGCCAAGCTGGAGCCACCGACAAAGTCTGAAAAAGTTATTAAAATAGATGGCACGAAACTTGACGAACAGGAGCTCATGCGGTTACTTAGCCTGTAACTATGCTTCGTATACATTATTGCCGGCTCGTTCGTGGCCGGCTGGTTATAGCACTGATTCTAGTAGTCTGCCTGGCCGTCTACGCCCAACGCCAGGGCTGGCTCGGCAATGCCGCCAAAACGGCCGAGAGCAACCAGCCTGGTTTGTACAGTGTTAATCGTTTCATTGATGGTGATACTATCGCGGTCAATATGAACGGGCAGGTCGAGAAAGTTCGCTTCATCGGTGTTGACACCCCGGAGACGCACAAACCCAATACGCCAGTACAATGTTACGGTCCGGTAGCCGCGGCTTTCACCAAAAGTACTATCGGTCAGAGTCGGGTACGCCTGGTATCGGATTCGTTGAGTACCAACCGCGACCGCTACAACCGGCTGCTGCGGTACGTTTATCTGCCCGACGGTACGAATCTGGACGAGCTACTAATCCGTACAGGGCACGGCTTCTACTATCCCTACTTTCCGTTTAGCAAATCCCACCAATTCGCCGCCGACGAGCAAACTGCCATCGCTAGCCACCTAGGCCTCTGGAGCGCCTGCCACCCCACACCAACAGATAGTGGCGGCTACATATCCAACACCCAATGAGCATCCCGCCGTCATCTCGACCAAAGTGGAGAGATCTTATCTGAATTAATGCTTATCATGAAAACATACTTTGTCTGCATAATGACCAACCCTGGCCGATCAGTGTTATACATAGGTGTTACTAATAACTTGGATCGCCGAGTTACAGAACACAAAAGTCATATCACTCCTGGATTTACGGATAGATATAATTGTACTGTTCTGCTTTATTTCGAAGATACGCCATCAATAAAAGCTGCTATCGCCCGAGAAAAACAGCTCAAAAAGTGGAACCGAGCCAAAAAAGAGATACTAATTAACCAGCAAAATCCGCAACGGCGAGATCTCTCGACAAGCTCGAGATGACGTGCATAAAGATGGCCTAGGCAACGTTGGCAGTAGGGTCTACACGGGCAATCACCGGCTTAGCAGTAACCAGTTGGTTCCAAGAGAATTTGTCTTGACTGGCATCATAGCCGCGATGCAGCACCCGAGCCGGCAGATAGCCGATAGCGCACACCATGACAACGCCGTACATATGCCAACGCCGACCAATGCCATGTTTGGCATATGTCTGAGGGCTGACCCATACATACCGCATGAAGTCCACATAGCTGACATCAATCCGGCGTGACGAGACTTGGGCTCGCAAACGCTCGTCAAAAGTCACGACACCGCCAAGCTCCTGCAAGTGTATGGCCACGTCGTAATCTTCATGCATACCGCCTTCACAGCACAAGGCCGGCCTGACTTGCTGCCAAGCTTTGCGGCGAACGGCCATATTAGCCCCCCAGAGAAAAACCCGGTCCTTGAGCTGCCGGCTCAACCGTCGCCGGAAGAAGAGATCAATGGCATTAAAAAGCCCCGCGACCGCCACATTGTAGTACAACGCCACGCCCGATACGGCGTCGACTGCCTTGTCGGCAAAGACCGACTGCACCGAGGCCAGCCAGTCAGCCGGCAACAGGCTGTCAGCGTCAATACGAGCAATAATGTCACCGCGCGCCGCGTCAAAACCGCGAGTGCGGGCATGGATCACGCCTTGCTTAGGTTCACGCAAGAGCTTTACGAAGTCATATGTCTGAGCAATTGTTACGGTAGCATCGGCCGAGTTATTATCAACCACAATTACTTCATAAGGGGCGACAGTCTGGCTGGCAATAGCTGCAAGGCAGGCACCAAGGTGTTCGGCTTCGTTGTATACTGGGATGACAATGCTTATTTTCATTAAAACCTTAGGCTTATTATATGGCAAACCGCTCACTATCGTATACCAAACGTCTGGTAACTAGCTTAAGGCGCTGGCCCGGCCGCTATTGGCGCCGCAACTGGTGGCACAAAGTAGTAAGCGTACTAATCATCCTGGTTATGCTACTGGTTGGGACCATGTATGGCATTGCCCAGTGGTACATCCATAGCGAAGCCAGCAAGCCCCTGCAGCTTGGCGTTAGCTTCGTCCCTGATTATGCGCAGAGCCTAGGTTTAAATCCGCAACAAACCATGGACGCCTTGATCGGCATTGGTGTCAAACAGTTCCGTTTGGTCAGCTACTGGAGCGACATGGAGCCCAGCCCCGGGCACTATGACTTCAGTCAGCTGGACTGGGAATTTCAGAAAGCCGAAGCTGCCCACGCCAAGATTATTCTGACGGTCGGTTTGCGCCAACCGCGCTGGCCAGAATGCCATCCCGCCAATTGGATCAACATCAACCAGCCTGATAGCCAATGGGAGCCCCAGCTGGAAGCCTTTATGCAAAAGGTCGTGGAGCGCTACAAGAACTCGCCCGCACTAGAGAGTTACCAAGTAGAGAACGAATACTTCCTGCAAGGCTTTGGCACCTGCACCAGTTACACCCGCGATCGCAGTCGCTTGGTGAGCGAATACAACTTGGTCAAACGCCTCGATCCCAACCACCCGATCATTGTCGCCCGCAGCGACAACGCCCAGGGCATACCAGTCGGCCAGCCGCAACCGGATGAATTTAGCATCTCCATTTATCGGCGTGTATGGGACGCCGGTGTTACTCACCGCTATCTGGAATACCCGTTTCCGGCTTGGTACTACGCGTTCCTGGCTGGCTGGCAAAAACTCGCCGACCACAAGGACATGATGATCGGCGAGCTACAAGCCGAAGCTTGGCCGCCAAATGGCCAAACCATCCCTGAAACCAGCCTGGCCGAACAGAACAAGTCAATGAATGCCCAGCGCCTACAAGCGACCTTTAATTTCGGTAAAGCTACCGGCATGAAGTCCATCGACCTATGGGGCGCCGAATATTGGTACTACCGCGCCCAAGTCCTCCACGATCCCTCCCTCTGGAACGTCGCCAAGCAAGAGTTCTCAAGCAACAATTAAATAATTCATAAGCATTGTCAAATAACAGCTTGTCGGCTACAATAAAACAGTTATGGCTAAGAAGAAACCGGTCCAGACCAAACGCATAACCAACCGCCGCGCCCGGCACGATTATGAGCTCGGCGATTCTTTGGTGGTGGGGTTGGAGCTGGGCGGCGGCGAAACCAAAAGCCTGCGTATGGGCCACGGACACTTGCGCGGCGCCTACGTGACGGTCAAAGACAACGAGCTGTACCTTATTAATGCCACCATTGCCGGCAGCAGCGGCATCCCGATTGACGAATCTACCCAAACACGCGCCCGCAAACTCCTGGCCAAACGCCGCGAGATCGACGCCCTCGTCGACGCCAAGCAACAGGGCAAAACCATTGTCCCCCTAGAAATCCTAACCGGCGGCCGCTACATCAAGCTCCGTATCTCCGTTGGCAAAGGCAAGAAACACTACGACAAACGCCAGACTCTCAAAGCTCGTGACGACGCCCGCCGCGCCCAAGCCGCCATGAAATCTGCCCGCTAACTCCTTGCCTCATCTCCAACCTTTAGCTATAATGCCCCAAGTTCCGCCAACTTTCCACAGGCTGGAAAGAGCAGGCGCGATCCCGCAAAGCGGGATTCGAATTTACTTCGAAAGCGCCGATGAGAAAACCGCGATAGCGGTTGTCTCATAAGGCGAAGCCGTTATTCCGGGGTAGCTCAGCGGTAGAGCGGGGCGCTGTTAACGCCTAGGTCGCTGGTTCGAATCCAGTCCCCGGAGCCAAGAGTTTTTAAGAGACCCATTTGGGTCTTTTTCTTGTAAGGCTTGGAAGGCTCGTAAGTGTGGTAGAGGCGTATAAGACAATGTCTGGTTGTATAAGTACACGTTATAAACCAAAAAGCGTAGCAACTGCTGTT
>DATHNF010000054.1:0-6914 GCA_035486285.1 Verrucomicrobiia bacterium
ACTAATCACAACTGGTTTCATCTTTATGCTCTCCAAGAAAGCTCTGGACGGTTCAACTCCGGCTACATCATGGCCTCGAGACGTAATGCGACTTCTACCTTCTACTTCGCATACTTTGGTGGTTGCGGTCTTACCTAAGTCGTGACACAAGGCGCCGAAAATGACGATTAATGCCTCGTTCCCATGCAGTTGTTCTTGGCGAACGACATGAGCAGCAGCGTCCGCAGCTAACATAGTATGTACCCAAACATTACCTTCAGGATGCCAATCTGGCTCTTGCTCTACTTGGTCAAGCACGGCTAACTCAGGGTGGAGTTGATCGAGAATACAAAGTTCTCGAGCTAATCGCAGACCAACGCTTGGACGTTCTGACCGACGCATAAGCTTAATCCACTCTTGACCTATACGCTCTTTGGTAAGCTCAGTAAGATCGAGTGTCTTGCAGAGTTCGGCAGTAGCAGGATCGACCGCAAAATTAAATCGTCCAGCGAACTGCATGACCCGCAACACACGCAGTGGATCATCGCCAAACAGTTCCATGTCAGTTGCGCGCAAAACTCCCGCCTTTATATCCTCCACGCCGCCATAGTTATCGATCAGCTCGCCAGTTAATGGGTCCATAGCCAGTGAATTGATTGTTAGGTCCCGCCGTCGTGCTGCTTCTCTAACTGACATATTTGGATCACCGGTTACCTGAAAGCCCTTATGACCCTTATCAACCTTGGAGTCGGCTCGTGGAATAGAGAAGTCCAGATATCTACCAGATCCTGGATTCTTAATAGCAGCAATACCGAAGCTAGCTCCAATGAGATCAACTTCGCCAAATAACTCCAGTTGCTCAACTAGGCCATTGAACTCAATACCATACACTTCCGTGTCGATGTCTTTTGACCTCAGTGAGCGACCTGTCAGCTGGGTAATAACCTCATCTCGCGCGTAGCCGCAACCACCAAGGCTAATTTACCGATGGCTTGAAGGTGCTCCGCAATCGTGCTTGTGAAGCGTAAGTCGGACGCTAGTAAAGTATCACCTTCGGATTCAGCACGAACAGCAAATGGCTCAAGCTGGATTTCGGGGGCGTTATCAGGGGGATATCTGTTGGGATCCATTATCAATAATCTTACTAGCTCGCAGTATGTTAAACAAAAGCGATAAAAAGCTACTAGCTGCCAAATATCCATCAGAACTATTTTGATTAACGAAACGCCTGTTATCGGCAGGGCGGCTGCTTTATACTGGAAAGTAATTTGAAACTATCTATGAATACCGCATGAACCCAACCACACCCGCCAAGAAGAAAAAACGCATCAGCATTGGCAATGTTGCCGCTTTGCTGATCGCGACATCCTTTACTGGGCAGTTGCTAGGTTTCTTGCGGACCAAGCTGGTCAATGCCAACTTCCCGACAATCGGGCCGCATAGTACGGATGCCTACTTCGCGGCTTTTAACATTCCCGACTTTTTCTTCTTCACCCTAGCGGCCGGAGCGCTCGGCGTTGCCTTTATGCCCGTCTTATCTGACCGACTGCACAAGGGCGACCGCAAGGGGGTGTGGGAACTATCAGCTTCGCTTATGAACTTGCTGGCTATTATTATGGCAGTCGTAGCGGTTATTATGCTGGTGTTCGCCAAGCCACTTATTAGGCATGTCGTGGCGCCTGGGCTATCGCCGCCACAGCTAGAAACGGCCGCCACAATTATGCGGTTGTTGGCTTTCAACCCATTGCTGTTTACCCTTTCGGGTGTCTTAACCAGTGTGCAGCAAACTTTGGGGCGCTTCTTCTTCTATGCCATAGCGCCTTTGTTCTATAACATGTCGATCATAATCAGCATCTTCGTGTTCAAACATAATATTGGGTTGGTCGGACTAGGTGTCGGCGCGCTTGTTGGAGCTGTCGTGCAACTGCTAGTGGTGATCTGCGGTCTCTGGAAAACCGGCTTTCATTGGCATCCGCACATTGCCTGGCGGGCCGAGGGTTTTCATACCATTCTGCGTAACTTACCGCCGCGTTCTCTTGACCAAGGTGTTGACCAAGTCGAAAACATTGTCGAGACACATATCGCCAGCGGCCTTGGCGCAGGCAATATTACCTACTACAACAACGCCTTCATCCTGAGCACCGCGCCAATCCTGCTGATTGGGACAGCTATTTCGACGGCGGCTTTTCCACGCCTGAATACGCGTCTGAGCCAGGGGCGGCCCGATCTGTTCCGGCGAGATTTTCTCATGGTGTTGCGGGCTATGATTTGGATTAGTGCGCCGCTAGTGGTAATTTGCTACTTCACCCGGGGATATTTGGCCCGTTTAATTTATACGCATGGTAACCAGCAGATTGCTACTATCTTTGGATTCCTATGCCTAGCTATTTTCTTCCGCATTCTTTATTCCATTATCTCGCGCTGGTTTTACGCCCAAAAGGACACTAGGACGCCACTGATAGTGTCGCTCTTCGTTATTGCGCTCAACGTTGTCCTGGCCGTGACATTGGCCCGGCCTAGTGCTTACGGTGTGTCCGGACTAGCGCTGGCCCAGTCAATCGTGGCTATGACAGAAGTCTTCATCTTGTCCGTGATTATGTTGTTACGCGACCACCGGCTGTTCGACGCGGCTTTTTGGGGCGGTGTCTGGCGGATCATTTCGGTTACGGGCTTCAGCGTGGTCGCCGGGTTTATCATGATCTCTCTGTATCCGCTTGGTGCTAATGACCGCGGTGTTCTGACACTTGGCAGCAAACTGCTGATTATCGCCACAGTGACTTTCGGTGTGCATATTGCTGTTTCGGCGCTGTTTGGCCTGGAAGAAGTCCGGCCGCTCTTCCAGAAAGTACGCCAGTTGGCGCTCAAACCAATCAAAGTGGATCTGTAGCGGGCTAGAGTAAGCTCCGAGCATTAGGCCTGGTCGGGTATTTCAAATCCATAATTTCGCATAGTTTAATGATTTTTTAATATTCTTTTTCGAATCTATAGGTATAATAATGACCATGCTAGACACCATATCCCGAACAGCGCAGGCGTATAACCTAGAAGACCGTGACCTTATCTTTAGCGAGCCACAATCCGGCTATGTGCTACGCGTCAAAGATTTGCCCGATGACCAGCGGCCACGCGAGCGTTTAATTGAGCTGGGGCCGGGCAATTTGTCAGTCGCCGAGTTGGTGGCTATTCTATGGGGCGTCGGCAGTCGTAACGAAGACGTCTTAGTCATGGCCAAGCGCACGCTCAAAGAGTATGGAGAAAAAGCTATCAGCAACGAGCGTAACCCCCAACGCCTGGCCCAGACAGCCGATATACCATTGACCAAAGCCTGCCAAATCGTTGCCGGTTTCGAGCTCGGCCGTCGGTTCTACTCTACCCAGGCTGGCCGTCCGGCCCAAGTCCGGAACGCCAAACAAGCGTACCAATATTTGAAGACTATGGGCACCAGCCAGAAAGAGCAGTTGCGAGGCCTATATCTCAATAGCCGCTACCAGGTTATTCACGACGAAGTGATCTCCATTGGTACACTGACCTCTAATATCGTTCACCCACGCGAGGTCTTCCAGCCAGCTATCGAGCGTGGCGCCGTCGCCATAATCTTAGCCCACAACCACCCCTCGGGCCGTTTGGAGCCAACCATGGCCGATATCCAGATAACGGAACAGCTGGTTGCTGCCGGCGAGGTGCTGGGCATTGAACTGCTCGATCACCTGGTCATCACCGCCACCAAGTACGTTAGTGTCATGGACTGCGTGCAGCATGAGCAATAGTGCGTATTATGTAAAAGCCCGGGATATATTACTTAGACACAATGACCGGCCTGGGCGCATCAGTCTCTTCAACGACTGGAGTAATGGTGACTCACCGTCAGACATCAATGCCCTAGTGGCATCCGGCGACTGTTTCATTACCTTAGCTACTACTATCGAAGCAGTTAATAACACCTTGACAGTCGATAGACCTATTGCCAGTCCACAGCTAGAAAGACTAACAGCTGTTTTGCTTTATCTCCAACGACATTACCAAATCCGCCGCAAACCTGCCAACTATCGTCAGTAAAACTCAGGATTCATTGGTGCTGCGGTGTTATTCAACGGTGATTTCAACGCGAGGTTGTTTGTCCTTGATGTACATATTAACGAGGTAATAACCTGGCAGGTGCAGCCGGCCGATACTTCTTCGATTGACAACTAAGACACTGGAGTTATACGGGTCTCGCAAACAGGATAGTTTGCCTGTTACGGCGGCTAGTTTTTTGGCACTACGCATATTATATGAGCCGTCATCATAAACAAGACGAATTGGCCTATCTTCAGGATCCAAAGCGTTCACCGTTATGGCCCGGCCGCGGTGATCATGTATCCAATTGTTCAATGCTAGCAGGGCTTCCTCTCGACTATTGTTAGCTTCAGTTTTTTCTTGGTGGCGGCTAGTAGAATGAAAGTATGCCGTCAAGCCCTTTGCGCCAATAGTCGCCAGTTGTTCGCTACTCAATGTTTCAACTGTAGCAGCCGTTACGCCGTATTGGTTAATTGCCGCTTCAAGTCCGGAGACTGCTGCTAGAGGAGGTAAGGCTTGTACACGTTTCTCAGCGTCCCATACGTCTTGGAACTGCTGGATTAATTGTTGGCCAGGCGTCAGCGCCTCGACAGAAGCCACTTCTACGTTAGATGACATAATAATGTATTGTTATACTTTTTCTGGACAAAAGCAAAAGAGAGTTTATTTACCTCTGTTATAATGGCAAGACATGAAGCAAGACCGTATTCGTAATTTTTGCATTATCGCGCATATTGATCATGGCAAATCGACGCTGGCTGACCGGTTGCTGGAATTGACCGGCACCGTTGAGAAACGTGATATGAAAGCACAACACTTAGACAAGATGGACCTGGAGCGCAAGAAGGGCATCACGATTAAGCTGGCGCCAGTCCGCATGGCGTACAAGGATTACGAGCTAAATCTAATTGATACGCCCGGGCACGTGGATTTCAGCTATGAAGTATCACGCAGTCTGGAAGCTTGCGAAGGCGCCTTGTTGGTAGTCGATGCCAGCCAGGGAATCCAGGCCCAAACGCTGGCTAACGTTTATTTGGCGATGGCCGCCGAGCTGACTATTATTCCTGTGCTGAACAAGATTGACTTACCTGCCGCCGACATCGAACGGGTCAGTGCCGAAGTCATGAGTTTGTTGGGCTGTCAGCAAGAAGATATCCTGCTTATCTCGGCCAAAACCGGTAAAGGCGCCGACATCGTTCTGGATAAGATAGTCGAGCTTGTGCCGCCGCCGCAGAACTCAGCTTTGCCCGAAACACGGGCTTTGATCTTCGATAGCTACTACGACGACTACCGCGGCGTGATTTTGTACATTCGCGTCTTTGATGGAGCAATTGCCAAGGGCGACCAGATCAAAATGATGGCCACGGGTGCCCCCGGTATCGCCTTGGAAGTTGGTGCCCTGAGACCCGATATGACAGCTGGCCAAAAGCTGGAAACTGGCGAGATAGGCTACTGCGTCACCAACCTCAAAACCACACGTGAGGCCAAAGTCGGCGATACCGTGACGCTGGTATCACGGCCAGCGACCGAACAACTACCTGGCTACAAAGACGTCAAACCGTTCGTCTACGCCGGGTTTTTCCCGGAAAGCAATGAATTCTACCAAGAACTCAAAGACGCCATCGAGAAGCTAAGCCTCAGCGACTCGGCGTTACAATTCGTGCCGGAGAATTCGCCGGTGTTGGGTTTCGGCGTGCGGGTTGGCTTCCTCGGTTTGCTGCACATGGACATTGTCCGCGAACGGCTGGAACGTGAGTATAACCTCCAACTGGTCGTTACCAATCCGTCTACTGATTACCAAATTACGCTGTTAAATGGTGAAGAGCTGGACATCCAAAGTGCCGCCGACTTACCCGATCCGGCCAAGATTCGCGATATCCGTGAGCCCTGGATCAAAGGCGAAATCGTCGTGCCACAAACCTATGTCGGCCCGGTTATCCAGTTAATTGTCGGGCGGCGCGGACTGCAAAAGAATCTCGACTATGTGCAGGAGCGAGCGATTATCAGCTTCGAGGCGCCGCTGGCAAACTTGCTGACGGACTTTTACGACCAGCTTAAGAGCATTACCAGCGGTTACGGCAGCTTCAATTATGAGCTTGATGATTACCGAGCCGAGGATTTGGTCAAACTGGATTTCTACGTTGCTGGCGAGCGCGTCGACGCGCTGAGCGTTATGGTTCATCGCAGCGAGGCTGATCGATTAGGCCGCGAGACAGTTGATAAGCTCAAAGAAGTAATCCCCCGCCAGAACTTCAAAGTCGCCTTGCAAGCAGCCATCGGCGGCCGGTTCATTGCCCGTGAAGACATTAGCGCCTACCGCAAGGATGTAACTACCGGACTCTATGGCGGCGACGTCAGCCGCAAGAAAAAGGTCCTAGCCAAGCAAAAGAAAGGCAAGGAGCGTATGAAACGCTTCGGCAAAGTCGATATCCCCTCCGAAGCCTTCACCGTCATGCTCAAACGCGACTAGTATGTCATTGGCCCAGGTTTTGCGGCTTGCGCGATTTGCGTCAATGTCGTGAGGTGACTTACAATGCTCCTAATAAGATAACTATGAATGACATCACTAACAAAACCAGCGAACTAGACAAAAAGCTAACCGACATACTCCTCACGCCCTCCTGGCTGAGCGGGCTGATAGCTGTTTTCTCGGGCCTGTTGTTGACCGTGGGAGTGATCATTGCCTCGAGCGTTGATAGCAGCCAAGTCCAACAACAGCTCGTCACGTTGCAGAACACCACAGCCCCGGCGCTCACATTACCTGGCGGCACGGTTCCCAACGCTAGCAATAATGTGTTGCAAACCAGCTGGCCGCTGCTGGTCTTCTGGGGATTTGTGGGGTTAGCGGTCTATTTCGTTGTCGAAGCGGTTGTCGGGGC